>CAZWTI010000115.1:0-6003 GCA_964637065.1 uncultured Puniceicoccaceae bacterium | reverse complement strand
GGCTTGGCCATCGACATACCACTTGGTGGATGGGCTGAATGCGTCGACGAAAAGAATACCGTTTTTCTTAGCCACTTCGCGCATGCCCTCGACATACAGGATGAGGTTTGCGTTTTGCAGAGAGCCGATGGTTACGCCTTTCATCGGTTGAATGGCGGTCGGTGATATCAAGGCGATTTTTGGTGTTGTCTTCCCATTGTATTTCTGGGCTGCAGTATGCTTGAGGAAGGCATCGAGCTCCTTCTTGAATCTGCTTAGTTCCCTTGGCCCGTCGAAGGAGGAATTAAAACCGAAGAAGGCCAGCACGACGTCGGTTTTCAATCGTGTGAGCCATTGGTCGGGAGACTCGAAGTGACCTCTCGGGCCGGTGTTGGCCTGCAGTTTGGGGCTGATCAATTCCTTGGCACCGGGGAAAGCGTACTGGCCGTGCTGTTCACGGCCGGGGTGCGGGCGAAAGCCGGGTGTGTTTCCCTCGTCGCACAAGTTGCGAATGGTTAAATTGTTAGTAGGAAAGCGGAGGTGCAACTCGGTCTCGAAATGACCGTAGTGGATCATTCTGGACCCCATGCCAGCCCCGATCAGTGCAATACGATCCCCTTTTTCCAAGGGCAAACCTGTGGCGGCATGCAGCAAGTGGCCAAATGAACCGGCAAACAAGAGCAAGGCGTGAAAAGGCAGGCGATGAACAAGGCGTCGTTTGGTCATGTTTAAGATGAAATATGAGGGTACGGGAACTTAGGGATTCGCCGAGAGTGAATTAACCCGTAAGCGGAAAGAAGATTGTCAGGCAATGACTGGTTTCACGACGAGTCCGTGCACGTCGGTCAAGCGAAAGTGGCGACCTTGATACTTATAGGTAAGCCTTTCGTGATCGAAACCCAAAAAATGAAGTATGGTTGCATGAAGGTCGTGAATATGAACTCCGTCGTCAGCGACATTATAGCAGTAGTCGTCAGTTCTGCCGTAAGAAAACCCTGGTCTTGCACCACCTCCCGCCATCCACATCGTGAAGCAGCGAGGATGGTGGTCCCGTCCAAAATTTTTCCCATTGAACTTGCCTTGGCAATAGTTTGTTCGACCAAACTCACCTCCCCAGATTACAAGGGTGTCCTTCAGCATGCCGCGCGCTTTCAGATCAGAAACAAGCGCAGCAGAAGCCTGATCGGTTTCCTTGCATTGCCTCCTGATTCCCCCGGGCAACCCCCCGTGTTGATCCCAACCGGGATGGTACAACTGTATAAATCGAACTCCCTTCTCCGCCAAACGGCGTGCCAGAAGGCAATTGGCGGCAAAGGTACCGGGTTTGCGCGCGTCTTCACCGTAGAGCTTGAAGGTCGAGTCCGGCTCTTTTCCAAAATTGGTTACCTCAGGGATCGAAGACTGCATACGAAAACCCATCTCGTATTGAGCGATGCGGGTTTCGAGATTCAAGTCTCCCGTACGTTCAATCTGGAGACGATGCAAATCCTTCAAGCGATCTAGCATTTTGCGCCGACCTTGAACGGTGACTCCCTTCGGGCTATTGAGGTAAAGAATGGCGTCCTTATCAGGCCGGAATCGCGTGCCTGCATGCTTGCCCGGCAGAAAAGCGCTTCCCCATAGACGTGAAACAAGAGGTTGCCCACCCTTGTTCTTGGTCACAAGTGTAACGAAACTAGGAAGATTCTCATTTGTCGAACCAAGCCCATAAGAGAGCCATGCGCCCATGCTAGGTCTGCCCGGAAACTGAGAACCGGTCTGCATAAAGGTAACTCCGGGGCCGTGATTGATCGCCTCAGTGAACATGGATTTAATGATACATAGTTCGTCGGCGATCTTGGAAGTGTTAGGAAGCAACTCGCTCAGCCATTGGCCGCTTTTTCCATATTGAGCGAATTTAAAAGGAGAACCCACGAGAGGAAGACTGGCCTGATTGCCCGACATCCCGGTAAGGCGTTGCCCTTTGCGGACGGAATCGGGCAGTTCCTTGCCTGTCTCCTCGACAAGCCTCGGCTTATTATCGAAAAGATCGATTTGCGAAGGTGCTCCGGATTGAAAAAGAAAGATTACTCGTTTGGCCCTTGCCTCATGGTGGAGACCCTTCCCTGTTTCGGCTTGCAGCATACTGGCGAGAGCAACACCCCCCAATCCTCCGCCGAATCGCTGGAGAAAACTTCGTCGATCAAGTCCGACTGGAGATTCAAATCCGGTGCATTTGGGCAGTGCTTTCATAACGAGAAATAAGATTATCTTTTGGAAATGGATTCGTCAAAATTCATAAGTGCGGACACGAGCGTCGTTACAGCTGCAAGGTAGGAGGGATCATCGGTCTTCGCCTTGAATGCTCCTATGGAAAGAAAGTCTTTTGCCTTGGATTGATCGGAAAAAATCAACTTTTGCTCGGCGAGCAGTTGAGTCAAAATAGTAAGCTCGCGTTCGTTGGGGTGCCGACTGGCAAGCAGGCGGAATGCATACAAGATAAGTTTTTCGTCGTTTTCCTTCCCGAATTTCGCGGTGAGATTCTGGGCAGTGGCGCGGGCCGCCTCAACGAATTGGGGTCCGTTCAAAAGAACTAGAGCCTGTCCGGCCGAATCCGTTCGTTCTCGCCGGACCATACAGACTTCGCGTTTGGAAGAATCAAGCGTCATCATGACTGGGGTTGGAGCTGTCCTTTTCCAAAAGGTATAGAGGCTTCTACGGTACAGGTTTGGAGCCTTGTCGGGGTTCATCGGTTTGAATGATGTGGATAGGTCATAGGGTTTGACCCCTGCTCCTCCTATTTTGGAATGGAGCAGGCCACTAACCGCCAACGCAGAGTCCCGAATCATCTCCGAAGGCAAGCGGTAGGCGGAACAACGGGAAAGCAAAAGATTTTCAGGATCGATTTCAAGAGCCTTGGCACCAACTCTGCTAGATTGCCGATAGGTAGCCGAAAGAACCATTTTTTTCAAAAGATGCCGCAAGTCCCAGCCAGAATTAATGAAATCTCTGGCCAACCAATCGAGCAACAGCGGATGGGTGGGTGGCTTGCCTTGGCTTCCAAAGTCTTCCGGGGTGGAAACAAGTCCACGGCCGAAGATCATTTGCCAATAGCGGTTGACGGTTACTCTAGCAAGCAGGGGGTGATCGCTGGAAGTAAGCCATCTAGCCAAGCCGAGACGATCCTTCGAGACCTTTTCTGGAAATGCAGGCAAGGCAACTGGAGTATTGGCCAAGACAACCTCTAAACGGTCGGAATAGAGTCCGCGATTGAGGATATGCGTTTTTCGTTTTTCGGACATCTCACGCATAACCATGATCTCAGGAAGCCTTTGCCGAATGTCTCCAAATGCCTTGCGAGCTTTTCGCAGCTCATCCATTTGCTTCTTATAAGGCTCGTATGAGGTCTCGAGGAAAACTTGATAAAGATCAGCCTTCTTGGGTTTGGCATCGAGTTGGGCGAGTTTTTGAATCTCTGAGGGAATCAACTCGCGGTCGTAGATATAAAGCTCGTCGACCACACCGTTCTTAAAACCTCGATCCCGCATCCTTTCGCCAAGGGCAAAGAAAGGAGAACCCCCACCTGTAATTTCACGCGTCAGGTTGTCCCGAATCACTATAGATTCGCCGAATTTCCCATTTTGAAAAAGTTGAAGGCCGGCGGCAGAACTTGAACCATCGTAAGTCATCGCTACATGAGTCCATTCCTTGAGGGGTAGAGGTTTCGTAGCTCGGATACGAATAGCGTTGCCCGGCCAAAAATGAATTAGAGCGGAAGATAGCTTGCCATCTTCGAGCAGGAGTTCGTAACCGCGACTGGCGGCATCGGTCCAAGCTTGGGATCGGCGAAAGATTACAGCTCGTTCAAGTGACTGGGTTGGTTTGACCCAAAGAGAAATCGAAAATGGTTGATGTCGGTTAAAGTCACCCAAGCCCTTGGGGAAGTTGACTGAGTCGTCCCCGGTAAGCTTGAGGGCCTGTCCGATCCTGCCCCCGACGATCTTGTTGTTTGTAGACGTGGAAGCAGGCTTTTTCGGATTTGCCAGATTGGCCAACTTCCCACCTTTCAGTTCATCGAAGGCGACATGAGCAATGAGAGAAAAATCTTCAATTCCGGATTTGGAAAAATTTGCTTCTTCCATCTCGTAGGCATCATGCGCCTCTTTTGACTTGGAGATTTCAGCTAGCTCGGCAACGGCCGAACGAATTTTGTCATCGTTTGGCAGTTCCCCCAACTCGAGCGTTGGAGTGGGCACCGATCCTGTAAAGTAGGCATAGAGGCCGGCTTCGTCGATATTGTTGAAGAATGCGGAAAGGGAATAGTAATCCTTTTGCGTAAGGGAATCATACTTGTGATCGTGGCAACGCGAGCACTCAAATGTCAGACCAAGAAAGGCAGTCCCGAAGGTATGAACCCTGTCGGCGACGTACTCGATACGAAATTCCTCGGGCACACTCCCTCCCTCGACCTTCTGGGAGTGGAGACGGTTGAAGCAGGTTGCCAGCATCTGATCTTGCGTTGCGTTGCGCAAGAGATCGCCCGCGAGTTGGTAGGTGACGAATTGATCATAGGACAAATTTTGCCTGAACGCCCGAATAACCCAGTCTCGCCAAGGCCAGACATAACGATTCCTGTCAACCTGATAGCCATAGGAATCCGAATAGCGGGCAACGTCGAGCCACTCGGAAGTCATGCGTTCGGCGTAGGCATCCGAATCGAGCAACCGATCGACGACCTTCTCGTAAGAGTTAGGGCCCGAATCGGCAAGGAAAGCATCCAACTTCTCAAGAGCTGGAGGCAAACCCGTTAGATCGAAAGCCACGCGGCGAAGCCAAGTTACTCGACTGACTTCCTCACTTGGCTCTAGGACTGTGTCGCGGAGGCGTTCGGCAACAAAGGCATCAATTTCATTTCTACCCCCTTTCGACTTGTTGGAGGGCACAGGCACTTTTCTTGGAAGAAGTCCGAAAGACCAATGCTTCTGATACTTTCCACCCTCGGCAATCCATTGATCGAGAAGATTCTTTTCTTTTTCAGTCAATGGATACTTGGCCTTGGGCGGGGGCATGATTTCATCCGGATCATCACTACGAATTCGCCAATGAATTTCAGATTCTTCCAACTTGCCCGGCTTTAAGGCAAAAACTCCTTCAAGGGACTTCGTGGCATTCTCGAAAGTGTCCAAACGAAGCTTGGACTTTTGATTTTTCGAAGCCGGCCCATGACATTTAAAACACTTGTCAGACAAAATTGGCCTTATCTGACGATTGAAGTCAATTTCAGCCGAACCAGTTGCCGCAAACAAGAGCAGCGTAACAAATGGCCAGAAAGCTTTCATGCAAGAAAGAGTCGCAAAAACCTAAATGGAGGAGCCCGGGTTAGGTTGATCAAGCAAGAATCGGCCTGATCAGCCTACCGGCCACATCTGTTAGGCGAAAGTCGCGACCGTTGAAGCGGTAGGTAAGATTCTCGTGATCCAGCCCCATGAGGTGGAGGACGGTGGCGTGGATGTCGTGAACACTCACCTTTCTGTCGATGGCCTTGTACCCGAACTCGTCGGTAGCTCCATAGCTCACGCCTCCCTTGATGCCGCCTCCCGCCATCCATGTAGTATAAGCGTGTGGGTTGTGGTCTCGCCCCTTGTCTCCCTGGGAATCAGTAGTACGACCTAACTCACCCCCCCAGATCACTAGCACGTCGTCCATCAAGCCACGCTGCTTAAGATCGTTCAATAGTGCTCCTGTAGGTTTGTCTACGGATGCGGCACAAGCACGATGGTTGGCATTAATGTCGCTGTGACCATCCCATGGCACGTCCCCTACCCCACCACCGGGCGTACTTGGACAGGCAGCAAAAATTTGTACGAAACGGACACCTCTTTCTATCAAACGACGAGCAGTAAGGCATTGCTTGCCATAGTCCTTGGAGGCTTTGTCGTTCAGGCCGTAAGCTTCGCGGACATATTCCGGTTCGTTGTTCACGTCGAAGACTTCAGGGGCGGCAGTCTGCATGCGGTAAGCCAACTCAAAGGACTCGAGCCTGGC
>CAZWTI010000114.1:0-12807 GCA_964637065.1 uncultured Puniceicoccaceae bacterium | reverse complement strand
CCGAGAGATCGTATGAGAGAAAGCGCATTACTATGATTATAATCAGGTTCGACATGAATACTGATCAGGTCTGCACCCGCCTCGGCAAAAGCCTCTAGAAACTTGTGGGGCTCTACCATCATTAGGTGAACGTCGAGAAAGACTTCCGTCCGCCTTCGCAAATCGGCGACGGTCTGGGGTCCAAAGGTAACATTAGGAACGAAATGGCCATCCATCACATCAACATGTACCCACCGACGCCCGTCATCTACGACTTCGGCGAGAGATCCGGCTAGATCTGCGTGGTCACCTGCAAGAATAGATGGAGCCAGAATGCGAGGCCGGGACTTGCGGAAGAAAGCATCGGTCATGTTGTCTACCATGTGACTCGATTTACGGTAGCAGCGATTTCGCGAGCCAAGGCACGAGAAGCAGCCATCATAGGTTGACGAGAAACGGGAGACTCGTTCAGGTTTTCTCTTAAGGTAGATGCCCCGGAACGAAAGAGTCTATCCTCAAAAAATACTTTTTTTCCTAGGGAAGACTTGAGAGTGGCGAGGGCAAAAACACCCATGCGAAAACCAGAAGCTAGAGCGGTGTCATCAGAACGATAGACTTCCGGCAAGCGTTCGTAGTCAACAAGACGAACCGTAAGGGAAGCTTCGGCACCAGCGGAATTACTCATGAGTCGCACCCTGCCCTCACGAATGATTTCCTCACGCAAGGCTCGGCTCAAAAGTGGTCCTGCCTGAGGTGCTAGAGAATCGTTGAGAACCACTCGTACATGGATGCTCTCATAAGGCAGTTCGCCACTCGGACCTAAGACATAGCGGCAACTAGACTGCAAAAGAAAGAGAAGTCCCAGAAGAGTCGGAAGCAACCAACGAAGCGGCAATTGGAAAAACGAAGCTTCCATGAGGCAAGAAATCAAGTCCGATGACGAAAGACCGAACGATGTTAAATGGGGAAGTTAATCATTCCTTGCCACGAAGTTCGGTCATTCGAGTCTCGGCTTCGCGAGCAGATTCAGAATCAGGTGCAACTGTAACTGCTTCGCCGTAAAACTGAAGGGCGGGACCATTTCCGAGTTCACGCCAGCGAACGATAAAGTATTTACCATACTTCTCAACATAGCGTCCGACCTTCAATTTGCTCGCGGAAAGAACCTCGCGCATTCGCTTGCGCCCATCTTCCGCCTTCGCAAGGCGTTCCCTAGCAGCAGTTTGGCGGGAAGCAAAATCCTCATTAGTTTCATGTCGAGACTTTGGAGGGGCTGTCTCGTAAAGGATGAGATAGTCTTCGTAAAAGTTAAGTGCCTTGAGAGTGGCACCTTGGTCATAGTCAGGACCGGCCACCATCGATTCATGAATATAGGCAAGATCGAAATAGGCCTTTTCGCAGAAGTGACTGTCGGGATAGAGGTTCACTAGCCTCTCGAGAGCGTCAATGGCTTCCTCCTCCTCACCATCCTTGCCAGCAATCTCTGCCAAAGCCATGAGGGCGCGCGGAGCGTACTTCGGACCGCGGGCAAGACGAGCAATCTGATTAAGACGATAGCGATCTTGCTCCCCACTTCGAAAACGAGGCAAAAAACCCCATTTGCGAGGCTGTTTTTCCTTTGCTAGTCGCTCGGCAAGTCGCATGAGCGCACCAGCAACCTTATCAAAATCGTACTCTGTATATGCTTCGGCAACAAGACGAAGATGTTCGAAAGCCTTCGGCCAAGACCCTCGTTCCTCCTGAATACGAGCAGCACGGAACAAGGACTCAGGACCCAGTTGAATTTCGGTATCGTCACGAATGATTCTGGCATCGGTACGCCTCTTGGAAAACTTTTCGTAATAGGAAAGGGCATCACGAAGATCACCCTTCCTCTCCTCATCTTCACCTTTGAGAAACCACCCCTTGGCCTGTTGAAACTCAATGGGATCACGGTTCTTGCCAAAGATGCCAGTACCAGGAAAGAGGTAGTTCTTCTCATCGTGCTGACGTCGCCAAGTGCCAGGAGAACGACGACGGTAATCACTTGGGGGAGCGGGCCAAAGGTCGGCACCGATTAATGAGAAGAGTACCGCGAGGGATGCAAGTCGACTAAATTTCATTACATTAGGATTGTGACAAGACTAAAACCGAATTAAAGCTGAAGCCCAGGTAAGTCCGGCCCCAAAGGCCACCAGCAAGCCCATTTCATTAGGCTTGAAAAGGCCCGCCTGTCTAGCCTCATCCATAGCCAAAGGAATGGATGCGGCGGAGGTGTTGCCATATTTTTCAAGATTGCAGTAAAATTTTTCGATCGGGACGGATAGACGCTGGGAAAGACTTTCAACAATTCTAGCGTTCGCCTGATGTGGTATGACATGGGCTATATCATTAGGGGTCAAGCCGTGACTGTCTAAAAGCGTCCTGCCAGCATATTCCATCACCCGTACGGCATTTTTAAAAATCTCGCGGCCGTTCATCTTGAGAAAGTGTTCACGATTGTGAAGAGTTTCTTCAGAAGCAGGTTTGTCGGCGCCTCCCGCAGGTTGGCAAAGAAGGGAGGGGTTGGCCCCGTCGGCACCGCAAAGAAAACCTTCCAAGCGAGGTCCATCACCTTCCAATCCAAGAACGGCAGCCCCTGCCCCATCTCCAAAGAGAACACAAGTGGAACGATCTTCCCAATCGATAATGCTGGATAGCTTTTCGGCCCCTACGACAAGAGCCTTGCGATAACGTCCTGACCGAAGCAAGCCATCGGCTACGTCAAGGGCATATACAAAACCGGAACAAGCTGCCTCCAAATCGAAACAGCACACATTGCGAAGGCCAAGTTTGTGCTGAAGGCGACAGGCAGTGGATGGAAAGGCCATGTCAGGCGTGATAGTCGCTACAACTACCAAGTCGATGTCCTTTGGAAGAACACCAGCATCAGCCAATGCATTTCGAGCAGCCGAGGTGGCTAGATCGCTGGTTGTTTGATCAGCAGCGGCGATCCGCCGTTCACGTATACCAGTACGAGACACTATCCAATCTTCGTTCGTATCCATCCTTTGGCTTAACTCCTCATTTGTGAGCCGAAGCTCGGGAGCGTAAGAACCCAAACCAAGCATTATGGATGGGTGAGAGTCAGAGATCATTGGAAAGGCAAGCAATCAAGCAAGTGCGGCGGTTTCGGCTTCTGGACGAAGAATTGCGTTGGCTGCGGCAATATCAGCAAGGACATGCCCTATCATGTCGCATTGGACAAGATCCAACGCAATCTTGATGGCGCCACACACATGGTTGCGGTTAGAAGATCCATGAGCCTTGATTACATGCTTGCGAAGACCCAATAGCGGAGCCCCACCGAATTGTTCGGGATTTATCCTTTGCTTGAGGCTGCGAAACGCACCTTTTGAAAGCAAGGCTCCCGTTTTACGTAACGCATTACGGCGCAATTCCTCATCTAAAAAACTACCGATTAATTTACTCAATGACTCACACGCTTTCAACACGATGTTCCCCACAAAGCCATCGCAAACCACGACATCCACAACATTTTCGAAAATTTGAAACCCTTCGATAAGGCCGGCATAATTGAGAATGCTTCCATGAATCTCCTTTAGCATTTCGTGCGACCCGTGGATAAGCTCGTTCCCCTTCCCTTCCTCTGTTCCTATGGTCAAGAGACCGACACGGGGTCGCACCAATCCCAACGCAACTCGGGCGTAGTTAGAACCCAAAATCGCATTCTGAACCACATGAAACGGCTTGGCATGAGGATTGGCACCCGCATCCAGCAAAGTAAAATAACGTTCCCGCCCAGGCCAAATCGTGCAAAGCGCAGGCCTTTCAACTCCCTCCAAAGTACGCAGTCGAATAGCCCCCCCAGCCATGAGACAACCAGTGTTGCCGCAACTGAACAAAGCATCAGCCTCATTCTCCTTTACCATCTCAAGGGCTCGCGCCATGGATGAATCCTTCTTCTTCTTTATGCCGGCAACGGGTTTTTCACTCATGCCGATTATTTCGGAAGCATGAAAAGTTTCTAGATTCGCACTATTCAAAAGAGAATTCTTTTCTATGCATGGCAAAAGCTCTTCCTCTCTTCCGACAACTATGAATCGAGCACTTCGCGGAGCTTCTTCCACCGCAAGAGCCAAACCCTCAAGGACTTCTCCAGGTCCCTCATCACCACCCATCGCATCGATGGCCAAAGTGATTCTAGCCTCGGACGCAGCCATGCCGAAGCTTCCCGTTGCAGACTATACCTCGAGGTCGAGGACTTGTCGCCCGCGGTACTGACCCGTTTCAGGGTTTACTCGATGGGGACGCATTAGAGAGCCATCAGCATCCTTTGCGAGTTGAGGCATTTTGAAACGGTTAGTACCGCGACGCTTGCGGCTACGTTGCTTGGAATGCTTGCGCTTTGGCTGGCCCATAACGAGAATTTTTTGGTGAATCCCAAATGCCTTGTTGGCATTATTAAAGGCCACATAAAACCATTACTTGGGTAGACAGTCAAGCACACGCGCTATGCAATTATATTAAGCCCTATCATCGAAAAAATAATCGTCGCCAAAAAAATTCGATACCAAGCGAAAATCGCCAAGCCTCGTCGCGACAGATAACCAACTAACCAACGTACAGCCAAGGCAGCGGAAACACCCGATACCAAACACCCGACAAAAACAGGGCCTAGAGTCAAGTGGTTCGCCATCTCTTCACCCTTCGTAAGGATTTTGTATCCTGCAGCGGCAGTCAAGGTCACAAGTCCAAGCAAAAAACTGAATTCCGCCGCCTTCGCAGGACGCAATCCGACTATATATCCACCTACTATAGTCATCATCGACCGACTCGTTCCAGGCCACATCGCCACACACTGCAAAATTCCAATGATCAAGACCGACAGGGGACGCATTTGACTCAGGTCAGGAGATTCTCCAGAAGCATCTACTCGCTCTCGACGAGTCCTCATCCTCTCGGCAGCAAAGATAAGAAAAGCGCCCACCAGCAAAGCCAAAGCCACGGGCAAGGCACCAAACAGTCTTTCCTCTATAGCACCATCCAAAAATGGGCCAAGTAATGCCGCAGGAAGGAAAGCTACAAACAAGTTCCGCGCCAAGGCGCGACCGCGTGGGTCTAGCCCGAGCAGGCCCAATCCCATGGCCCACACATCACGCCAGTACAAGATGGCGACTGCAAAAATGGCACCTGCTTGAATCACAATAAGGTAGGCATTCAATGCGGACTCCGCTTCTCCACCTGTGGATTCATCAAGAAATTCTTTCGCAAGAATCAAATGCCCCGTTGAAGAAACGGGCAAGAACTCGGTTACTCCTTCGACCAAGCCATAAACGACTGCATCCACATAACCCATGGTGCCGGCGTAGACTTGGTTTGAATCTGTAGCATTAACATCCAACGCCGATACGGGTACAGCAAACAAGGAGGCCAACAAAAAAGAAATCCCAAGAACTTTCCACATCCTAATCTTACTTCAATCCGAATTTCGGCAAATGTGGCAAGATGGAAAAGCAAGAAAACCACAACAACGCCTTGTTGGCGGTTTTGCTTGCGAAAGGCGCCGCCCACTTCAACCCTGCGACTCAAATGTTAAAACTCCCGCTAGAACGTTTATCTGCAAAGGTTGAAGGCGGTGTTGAATTGAATGATTCGGAAATTAGGCTTGCCGCCAACCTGCTTGCCTCTCCCGAACCATCCCTCGAAAACAAGGAACGATTCCTCTTGGCTCTGTCGGAGAAGGGAGAAAAGCCAGACGAAATAGCTTCCTTCGCGAATCAATTTCGCGAACTCGCAATTGATCCCAAACTGGGAAGTCTTGCAGAGGATGCAATTGATGTCTGCGGGACGGGAGGCGACAATTCGGGGAGTTTCAACATTTCTACGTTCGTCGCGTTCACCTTGGCAGCGGGAGGGGTTCGTGTCCTGAAACACGGGAATCGCTCAATTACATCCCAATGTGGAAGCGCTGATTTGCTTGAAGGCGTAGGAATTCCCCTGCAAGGCTCGCCAGACTTGATCAGAGCCGCCGCCGAAGAATTGAATTTCACCTTTTTGTTCGCCCCAGTTTTTCATCCCGCCTTTAAGGAAATTATGCCCGTGAGGAAGAGCCTCGCAAAAAAAGGCCGCCGCACGATTTTCAACTTGCTCGGCCCGTTGATTAATCCTGCCAGACCAAATTTCCAGCTTCTAGGAGTCTTCTCCCCTTTGTTGGTCAAACCTCTAGCCGAAACTCTACATGCCCTCGGTCTGAAACGTGGTTTAGTCGTTCATGGAAAAACAGGGCCGGGCTCCGGAATTGACGAACTGACCTGTTCAGGAGAAAATATAGTGGCAGGTTTTGGCGAGCTAGTTGAACTTCGTAAGGATTCATGGCTTCCAGGCACTTTCGGACTTACAACCTGCCCAGAAAAAGACCTAAAAGGCGGCAACCTAGAGGACAACCTGCGAATTATGGAAGATATTCTTGCGGGCAGAGCTCGGGAAGGGCTTCTGGCAACAATCGCCGCCAATGCGGGTACGGCTCTATTCATAGCTAAGAAAACCATAGACGATCGGGAAGGGACCGCTTTGGCCAAAGACATAATCCTCGGCGGCAATGTCCGCAAATGGCTCGCACGAGCCAAAGTCTTTTACGCTGACTTCGCCAGCGATGGCGGCTAATATTTGAAACCAACCAAAAGGCGCAAGTGTTACGAAAAGCGTTGAACTTTGTTTAAAATCTGGTGCGATTGGTTGGCTTTTGCCGATGCCCGCCCATAGCCCGCAAAACAACCTCTAATCAGAATATGTTCGACGAAATATTCATAGCGGAGCTTGACCCTCGACAGGTTAAGCAAATTGAAGCCGCCGAGACAGCCGAAAAGACGAACCCATCTTATTCATTGGAAGTTTTGGGATCGGTACTGAAACAATCTCCTGGATGTCTAGAACTGAGGAAAAAACTTCGAGCACTGCAGATAAAAGTTTCTGGAGGGAGCACCAAAGGTTTCAGCAAACTCCTTGGGAAAATGACCGCCACTCCTTTCCGAATGTCCGGAAAAAGTGAAAAGGATCCGGAAGGCACTCTACAAAAGGCGGAAGAACTCATTGCCAAAAATCCGGGAAATACGACTGCTCACCAACTTCTCGCAGATGCCGCCGCCAATCTAGAAATGCACGGGACGACCGTCTTTTCTTACGAAACAATTTATAAGCTCGAACCCGAGAATATCGAGAACCTTAAGGATTTGGGTCGTGCCTATCTTGAAGCGGGTGACACTGAAAACGCAATTAAGACAGGCAATGTCATCCTCAATAAAAGACCTGGCGACGGGGAAGCAGAAGATTTACTCAAAAAAGCATCCGTAGCGATCGCGATGAACAAAGGAAAGTGGGAAGACTCCGAGGATTACCGCGAACAGTTGAAAGACGAATCCGAAGCACAGTCTCTCGAACAAGCCAGCAAAAGCGTAAACGACGCACAAAGCCTTGAGAACCTTATTGAGAAAACCTACGGAGAACTTCAGTCTCAGCCTGAAAATATCAATCACTACCGCCAGCTCAGCGAACTCTACCATCAGGCAGGGGACATAGAGAACGCAATCGCTTGGATTCAAGAAGCCCGCAAATTGGAGACTGGACAGACAGACGCTTCACTTGAAGAAAAAGAGCGAGCACTCACCCTAGAGTATTACGACGATTCAATTGATCAATGGGAAGCCGCAGTTGCTGCAGAACCCGACAACGCCGAGAATAAGACTGGGCTCGAACAAACGATTGCAGCCAAAACCGAATATCATCGAGGCCAAGTCGAATCGTTGGTCGAACGTTACCCGAACGATTATGGTTATCGCTATGAACTCGGGCGGATTCTTTATGATTCAGAAGACTACGACGGAGCCATCTCCAACTTTCAACTATCTCAGCGGAATGCAAACGTTCGTCTCGACTCCGTACTCTTCTTGGGTCGCTCCTATCGCAACAAGAACTTCAACGACATGGCCATAGAGCAATTCAATGCCCTTAAGAACGAAATTGCCGTAATGGACGATCGAAAAAAAGAGGCAGTCTACGAATTGGGCTGTTGTCTAGAAAAAATGGGAAAGTCTGAAGAAGCCATCGAGGAGTTCAAGACCGTGTATTCCGCCGATACTTCGTTCCGTGACGTCTCAGACAAAATCAACGCATTCTACGCATCGAAAGAAGCTTCCTGAGGCAAATGCTCTGCAGGTAGTCAGAAGCCTGTAGTTGGTTTTTCTGCCAAGCGCCTTGGCCTTGACCCAAAACGAAAGAAGTCGGTAAACTTATGCATGCCATTCGAATTACTTCGACCAGCCGAATCAACCCATCTGCTCAATGAAAAAGTTGCATGCGATTATTCACATAATGTCATTTCTTGTCTTGGCAAATTTTGCTACCGCCAAGCTTTGCACAAAATGTAATAAACTTGCCTATATCCAAGCCCTCGGCGAATGCCCAAAATGCAAGGGCTTCACCAGCAGCGCCGCATTCAAGCTTTGCAAGAAATGCAGCGCAAAGGAAAGCAAATGTCAACATTGCCTGACGGTTTTTGAATTGGCAGAAGGAAAGAAGATTAAGCGAAAAATCCACAAATCCCCAAGCGGCAAAGTCTTTCCTACTCACTGGGGTGCACCGCCGTTAAGGCAAACTCGCGACTTAAGACCATTGCCGGGTGGATATGGCAAAGGAAGCGGCACCTTGGCACGCTGGATTCAGCAAAATCTGACCGAGGACAAAGCAGGGGGGGAAACTAACAGCAAACGACCTGCAGTGAGTCGTTCATTTGCCTCCAAGCATCCACAAGGCACTTACTCGGAGGATGAACTCTTGGTTGGAATGCAAAAAGGAATGGACAAGGAGACATGCAAGAACGCACTAGTGGGAACTATTCCCGGACTAGAGATAAAGAGGGCTATGTTTGGCAACACCATCCTCCATGTCACTCTTCCTGAATCCACAAACGTAGAGCAGGCGATAGCCAAGCTCAAGGCAGTCAAGGGCGTTCGCTACAGCGAACTAAACGGACGGGTCGGTCCAGTACCACAGCCAATACGAATCCCATCGAATCCGCAACCTATTCAGATTCAGCCGGCGCCACCAACAGTCCAATTACGACCAGTTCCGAGGCCCGCTCCAACACCAGCCCCCGAATTGGTTGCCGAGCCACCTCCTCCCGACCCCGTTGCTCCCCCTGTTTTTCGCATAGGTGGAGGAGGTCCTGTGGACAAGGCAAAGGTCGCCCTGTTGGGAAAAAGTCTCGCAACTTGGAAGCAAGTCAAGAAGGAGTGTGGCGGCAATTACTCCTACAAGAAGCGTTGGTCGAGCTGGGTGGGTTTTGGACATGAGACCGAAATCGTTGTGCAAAACAACAAGGTTGTCGAAAGGCGCTACAAATCGTTCTCTGGTCGTCCGAGGGAAATAAAACCAGGCCAACCTCCCGAAAAACCAAAGGGTACAAGTTGGGTCGAAACCGGCAAGGAGCTCGGCAAGAACAAGAAGGGCCATCCTCCAAAAACCCTCGACCAACTTTATGTGGAAGCCGCTGGGATTCTGGCCCGTCCCACCCCGCCTTTCCAACGCCTTGGCCTGCGTTTCAACAAGCAAGGATTGCTTCTCGCATGCTACACGCAGGATAAGCGCATAGCTGACGATGCCCCGACAAAGGGGGTCAGCATATCAACAATTACCTTGGGGATAGGTTCCGAAAAGCCAGTTAAAATTGAAGGCAATAAGACCGTACAGCCCCCCCTGAAGCTAACCAAGACCTCCAACGGCAAAACTGTTAAAGTACAAAAGGGAGAAAGGATTTACATCAGCTTGGAAGGTAATCCAACAACCGGATTCACTTGGAACGACGCAACCAAGTCCAAAGTGGTGAAACTGGACGGCAACGTAACGCATCGAGCCTCTAGTCGACTGATCGGTGCTCCCGGCGCTTCCGCCGCGAAGTTCGAGGCAGTTTCAATTGGCAAGGGAACCATTGTGTTGGAATACAAAAGGACTTGGGAGAAAAAAACGGCTGCCGAAACCTTCAAGGTTGACGTCATCGTTGCAGATAAGGAATTCGCGGCGGCAGGCGGAAAAGATTCCGGCAAAGACGGGGTAAAGGAACTCGAACTCCGAATTGCAAATATGAAGAACTTTGCGAGGAGGGCTCGCTTCACGCCCGAAGGGCATAAGAAGTTTCTCGCTGAGTTGGCCGATCTCGAAAAAAAGCTGGCGATCCTAAAAGGCAACCGACCCGGAGTCCCCACATATGAGGAATGGATTGCAGGTGGAAAAAAGATTCCGAGAGAAATGATTTTTACAGGTGGCAGTCCTTGGTTCAACGAGAGAACTGGCCAAAGACGGCAACCACAAGAAGTCTACAATATGATTTACGGTAAAAGAGCAGGCCCGAAACCGCCTTTGAAACTTCCACGACCAATCAAGCCAATAGCGAGAAAACCTTTCCCAAAACATTGGGGTTCTCCTCCACGCTTGCAAACCAAGGACCTGCGACCCTTGCCCGGAGGTTACGGCATGGGCAGTAGTACCTTGGCAAACTGGATAAGGACAAACTTGGAAAAAGACCGCAAGCGGGACAAGCTTGGCGACTGACCAGATTCCAGCAATTTCTGTGACCGTAATATTACATACGTACAGAAACTGCACATGACTAAGGGCGATCAACTTATAACTGGCTCCGCTCCACAAGAGGAAACGATTTATGTCGTAATTGCCTCGGCATTTTCGGTCGTCCTAGTTCTAACCAATGTGGTTGGGGTTAAGCTTTTCACCTTCGATTACTTCGGTCTGCTCGACAAACCGATAACCCTCACAAGCGGTATCGTAACCTATCCCCTGACTTTTCTTTTCACTGACGTAGTGAGTGAATTGTATGGAAGGAAAAGGGCTGACTTCATGGTCATCCTAGGCTTTTTCCTGAGCTTGCTGATGCTTGCAATCGTTGCGTTCGTTACGGGCCTCCCGGGTTCGGAAGTGTGGATCAACAGGGATCTCGGTTTCTCAGATGTAACCAGCATGCAGCGTGCCTTCGAAACCGTCTTTACGCTGCCGAGCGTGCTGGTGGCGGCCTCTATGACAGCTTACCTAACGGCACAACTTTTGGACAATCGTCTTTTTCATTTCTGGAAACGGTTGACCAAAGGAAAATACCTGTGGTTGCGCAACAATGGTTCCACCGTCATCTCACAATTCATCGACACCATAATCGTGAACTCAATCTTTCTTGGTTGGGGCATGGGTTTACCCGCAGAAATTGTATGGAGCATCATCCTTGCAAATTACGTTTGCAAGGTATGTCTGGCCGCTATCGACACACCTCTGATCTACCTTGCCGTACATTTCTTGAGACGTTACCTCGAATCTGGGAAAGACTCGGCTGCGTAAATCAAATTACTCTGGAAGCAAGCCTTCCCAGTTGACGGTTCGGCCGAAAAAGACCGTTAGGACTATAAGGTCGAAGGCGCCAAACTTTTGGGAGACGCCAAGACGGTTTTCCTAACAGTTTCGAGCATAGGCCCAGCTCATCAAATGGAAATTCCATAGACGTTGAGACAGCAGGCGGCAAAGAAATCATCACAAAGATTTGGAACACGGTACATGTCGTCGAGTGACCCCATTCTCCCACTCCACTGCTATTTAGGCAGCTCTACTTGGTGGTGCCCCATCAGGTAGGCCGCCAAGTCGGTGACATCCTTGTCACTTAGTGCTTGAAAGATTCCCTCAGGCATCATCGAGACGGGGAGAACTTGACGCATAACTATGTCATTAAGCGAAATGACAACCTCTTCGGCAAGGGTTTTGACGGTAAGACTATTGGCGTTTTCCGCCGCAATCAACCCGCTCACTGCACGACCATCCTTGGTCGTAATAACGTTAAGCTGGTAATCTTTCCCAATGGCGGCGTTCGGGTCGAGGACGTTTTCCAACAGGTAGTCAAGCGTGCCCCTGTCGGAACCGGTAATGTCGGGGCCGATTTGTCCGCCCTCTCCATATAATTTATGACACGCCGCACAGGTCCGAGTAAAGTGCAGCCGTCCATTACGCAAATCCGCCTTCTTAAGGTTTTCGGGCGTAAAGAGTTTACGATATTTGTCATAAAATGGTTTTTTATTGCTGGTTACTAGCCTGACCTCGCCCCAAGCTTCCCGCAAGCGGGTGTTCAACTTATCATCCTTGAACCCAATGATTTGTCGCACCGCGAAAACCGAAACTCCCGAGCGAGGGATTATGCCCTTGGCCAAGGCTTCAAGCAAGACCGCCGCATAGGAAGGTCGCGAAACGAGCATTTGGACCATTTCACGTTTTTCACCCTCGTTAAATTTGCGATAGCGAGCCAAGACGAAAGCGGGCACGTCATCTCCACCAAACACAGCCATGCCGCGCAAAGCATCTATTCGCAAGGCGTTGTCGGCGAGAAGGAGCTTTAATTCAGCTTCTAGTCCGTCGGCCTTCTTCTCAACCAAAACCTTAAGGGCACGACGACGCTCATCGACAGGAACCTTTGCGTCCAAAACCTTTGCCCGCAAGGCCCTGAAGGCGGATTCTTCCCCAAATGCGAGACCAAGTAATCGAACTTCCTCCCGTACGGCAGGGTCATCACTATCGCCTAGTTTAGTGGAAACCTTGGCCCAAGAAGGAGGAGGCGTTAAATTTCGCCGTCCCGCCAGACCATCGCGCATGCCCTTGAGTAAATCGTGGTGAAAGGCAGAATCATCCACATCCAAGATGAGTTGCAAAATTGCTTCCAAGTTGTTCACGGCCCGCAAAGGCAAAGTAGCAATGAAAAACGCGAAGCCGAAGAATGTGATTCTTCCGATTAAACAAACGATACAAAAA
>CAZWTI010000113.1:0-3882 GCA_964637065.1 uncultured Puniceicoccaceae bacterium | reverse complement strand
GAATAGACGCAGGGGGGATTGTCTATGCCGGGACACTGGGCATTAACACGACCGCCCCCTTGAACATAGGCGTAAATCCTGAGAACGTTAACTCCAACAGCGGATACTTCCTCGGGATTCTCGACGACGTTCGTCTTTATGACAAAGGCCTGAGCCCGGAAGACGTCTATGCTCTCTATCTGTTGGGTGCTCAACCAAGCCCGCCGGATGAGGTCTGGGCCGGCGGAACGGGAAGCGCCGTCGTGGTGCAAGCTCCCTCCATTGTCATTCCCGTCAACATAATGGCAACTTATGGCCAAGACTTCTCCGTTTCCGTACCGGCAGGCTACGGCGCCACCTATGAGTTCGCAAGCTTGCCTCCCGGTCTGGACAACCGGAAACCGTTCACACCCGCCGACATTCCCGCGAACCTGATCTGGTACAAAGCCGACGACAACGACTCTATTGAAACGGAGACCGGAACACTGGGAACGGCCGTTCAACTTCCGCTATGGGAGGACAAGAGTGGCAACGCCCGACACGCGACCTTACGATCGGGCACACCTAAGCTTAGCGGCAACGCACTCAACGGCATGCCGGTAGTCGAGTTTCGCAGGGCCGGACTGGGTGGAGACGACGAATTCGACATCGGCGGTGGCGCCTTCTTCGCGAAAGAAATGTACCACGTCGTCCGAAGTCCTACCTCGTCATGGAACAATTACGGCGGCTTCTTGGGCCACATAACGCGAAACTCCAACTACCTTGTCCAATCCGGCCAAACAACTTTTCACTCAAACCAATACCCTGCCGCCGTCGCAAAGGACGGAGTCTCGCTTACCGCTCCTTTCAACCTCGGCAAGATTACAAACTACATGATCCTGCGGATCGTCGTGAACGACAACGCCATCGGTCCATATTCCGACTATCGGCTTGGAGATGCCGATAATTACAGCATGGACAACGACCTTGCCGAAATATTGGCCTTCTCCGGCGAACAGTCGGTAGCCGACCGCCAGAAGATAGAGGGCTATCTTGCACACAAGTGGGGCTTGGAAGGGAACCTGCAGGGCAGTCATCCGTACAAGGGAACGGCACCTAGTTCATGGGACCCAAGCACTCTTGCGTTATCACTTTGGCTGGATGCAAACGACACCAAATACGTTCCTCAAAAGGATCACTACGTCAAGGAATGGAAAGACCTATCGGGCAATGGTCGCCACGCAACCGCAACCGACTTTTCGTCCGGGCCCATAGTCGTCGAAAATCAGTTGAACGGAAAGCCTCTGGTTCGATTCAGTATGGGGGAAACCATGAGCATAGCCGACCCGCGGACAATGCCGATGACTGTCTACATGGTTGGCAGGCAGTATAGCGATTCCGGCGTCAATCGTGAGTTCTTTACTTATCACGGCTGGCGCATGACCGACAACGGCACTTGGAGATTACGTCGGTGGAACAACAACAACCCAGACATCAATTCGGGGAAACCTTCGGCAGTTTATTCCATCGTAGGTTGGCAGGTCAAAAGATACAACTACGGCTTGTGGGTGGACGGCACATTGGCGGGCACTAACAATTCCGGGCAATGGCATCAGGACATCCTCTTTGACCGTCTTAATTACGACTCCGGATTGGAAGTGGGGGAAATTCTGATGTTTCAAGACGAATTGCATGAGGACGATCGCTTGAGCCTTGAGGGATATCTCGCACACAAGTGGGCCTTGACGGAAAACCTTCCAATCTCTCACCCCTACAGGGCAAAGATTCCCCGCGGCCCGCAGGGATCCGATTTGTCCGGTATCCCCACCAAGGCCGGAGACTTTCAGGTCTCCGTTAAAGCAAGCAATGTGTGGGGTGCGGACGAAAAGACTTTCACCATTTCCGTAAATCCGGTGAAGCCGAGAGCTTTTACTCTCGCCGCCACCGAAGTGACCTCGTCCGGGGCCCGCCTCAACGGCATTCTTCACGATTCGGGTGGCGAGCCGGTAGTCGCATCGTTCGACTGGGGAACAAGCGAAAACTCACTCGACAATAATCTCACCCTTCCGGGAACCTCTCAAGCGGGTGCCTTCTCTATGTTTCTACCCGGCCTGCAATCAGGCGCCAAATACTTTTATCGGGCAAAGACCGCCAATGGAGCCGGAATCTCGCTCGGTGACAGCGTCTCCGCCCTGCCCCTCTTCCATTGGAAGCTAGACGACCTGGGTGCATCTGCCTTGGACACAACCGGATTACGCCATGGACAAATAACGGGGGCAAGCTCGGTCGCGGATGCGACAAGAGGAAGAGTTCTTCAGTTCGACGGTGACGACGATTGCGTAAGTTTCGGTGATCTGGACGAGATGGACACTGCTGACCAATTCACCATATCCCTTTGGTTCCGTCGCGATGCCGATCAAACCGGGGCAAATCCGATAGCCAGTAATCACGAAGTAAGCAACGTACTCCTGGCCCAAAGCAGTTCCGCAACCAACGACAACTTGGAAATCGGTACGGAAGGTTCACAAGTGGAAGTATACATTGATTCCGGTGGAGGTGAAACTGACGTAATGGTAAGTGCGGAAGCCGGCATACGGACGGGGCAGTGGCATCATTTGGCCCTAACTTACGGTTCCGAAATGGCCCTCTACGTGGATGGGGCAAAGATTACGACTTGGACGCAATACAATGGTCGCCTTGAAACGAGCGATTCATCGCCCCTTTCACTTGGCATGGCTCGACCGGGAAGCGACAGATGGGGCGACTTCAATGGATTGATGTCCGACGTCCGCATCTATCGGAAAGAGCTTGATTCGGAAGAAGTCGAAGTTCTTGCGGGCAATCTCGGAATTCAGTCCTTTACTACCGGAACCCTACCTACCCCTCCCGTGGTGGAGACGTTGTCTGCCACCGCCATCACCGACGCCAACGCCACACTGAACTTCGAGCTGGTTTCCTACGATGGCCCCGTACCGCAACTCACCATCTATTGGGGACCGGTGGAGCGGGGAGAAAATGAAGGTCTCTGGCAGAATCACTTCGATCTGGGACAGCTTGGTGCTGGAAAATATTCTCACCGAGTGGGTGGATTTTCATCGGGCGATCTTGTCTTTTATCGAGTCAAGGCAGTGGGCACCGCCGTCGATTGGTCGGACAAGGCGGAAAAGTTTCGCATGATCAGCAAGCCGGTGCTTGCAAACCTTCCCGCGAGCGACCGCACTAAAACTTCGGCAACGCTTAACGGACTCATCGAGAACAACGGCGGTGAACAGGTTACAGTTTCACTCAATCCTCCGGGTGTCTCGGACGGACTTATCGCACATTGGCGGTTTGACGAGGGAACGGGTGCGGAAGCTCAGGATTCAACTGGGTTTACACCCACTGCTCAAGTCTTTGGAGGGGCTTCTTGGACTGCGGGCATAGGGGGGGCCTTCGGCACAGCTCTGGACTTCGATGGTTCCAACCAAGCTTATGTTGAAGCAGGTGACTTTCGAATCGTCGGAGCAACAAGCTTCACCGCTTGGGTATACAAACGCGATATGGGCAATTGGCAGCGCGTGTTCGATTTCGGTAATAACGCAAACGACAACAACATCCTTCTCGCCAACGAAGGAAGCACTAATAGAGGCATTTGGAGTATTCGTCGGGGTACCACAGAGAGACGCTTGCGGGTGTACGACTTCTGGACCCTCAACGAATGGCAACACGTCGTCGCCAGCGTAAGTTCAACCGGAGTAATGAAGTTGTATCGAAACGGACAGCTACTTGGAACATACAACGGTTTCGTCCCCAACAACTTGACGAGGACCAAGCAGTATATAGGCAGGAGCAACTGGAACGACCGTTATTTCGATGGAATGATGGACGACGTTCGCGTTTACGACCGCGACCTGACGGAGCAGGAGGTGGGTTCCATTTACGCCG
>CAZWTI010000112.1:0-6645 GCA_964637065.1 uncultured Puniceicoccaceae bacterium | reverse complement strand
GCCTTCGCTTCCACTCGAGGGCAGTGCATTCGTTAGTGTCAAGGATTCCGACAAGGAGCAAGCTTTGGTAATAGCGAAGGGACTCTCGGGTCTTGGTTTCTATCTTTATTCGACTGAAGGTACCGCCCGGTTTCTTCGAGGCAAAGGTCTTGAGGTTGAGCATGTGCTTCGAATCAGCGAAGGTCGTCCGAATGTGGCCGACCTCATCAAGAACGGGAAGATTCATATCGTAATCAACACGCCCTTGGGACTCATCCCGCGTCGAGACGAGAATGGCATTCGCAGCGAAGCCGTTCTCTACGGCGTACCCGTCATCACCACCATGGGGTCAGCTTTCGCAGCTCTCGACGGAATTCGCTCGCTCAAGGAAAAGGATTTTGGCGTTAAATCCCTTCAGGAATACGCTTCAGAACTTCAATGCGGAAAAATTTGAGGGTCCTACGGATGCCGTTGTCTAGTCTACGTCCAAGTTTTTTTCGGATTTTAAACCATCAGTCATGTCCTTGGTAGCTTTGTTGCACGGCCCTGATCGTCCCGGAATAGTGGCGAAGGTCGCGGGGTGGATTCACGAGCGCGGTGGCAACGTCCTTCACGCCGACCAGCACCTTGACCAAGAGGAAGACGTTTTCTTTCAGCGAGTTGAATGGGACGTTGTCGAGGATGGTTCGCAGAAAACAGAGGCCGAACTGTTCGTCATTATGGCTCGAGACGACTTGGGCATGAAGACGCGTGTGGCGCTTGCTGACGATCGACCTGGAGTCGTCCTCATGGTTTCCAAGGCCGATCACTGCTTCCACGATCTCATTCTTCGATGGAAAGCGGGCGAGTTGCAGGGCGACCTCGTCGGTGTCGTTTCCAATCATCCCGACTTGCGGGAGGCGACAGAAGCTTATGGTCTGCCCTTCCACCACTTTCCCGTTGAAAATGGAAAGAAGTCGAAAGCCGAGACCGACCAACTGCGGATTATCCACGATAGCGGTGCCGGGCTCGTCGTCTTGGCTCGGTACATGCAAGTCCTCAGCGAGCGTTTCCTTGGGGAAGTGGGTTGTCCGGTGATAAACATTCATCACTCATTCCTGCCGTCCTTCGCAGGGGCAAGCCCTTATCGCCAAGCGCATCGCAGAGGGGTGAAAATTATTGGGGCGACCGCTCATTTCGTTACTCCCGAACTGGACGAAGGTCCCATTATCCATCAGGACGTCGCCTCCGTCAGTCATCGACACGCCGTAAAGGATCTTGTGGCAAAGGGTCGTGACTTGGAGAAGATCGTGCTAGCGACTGCCGTCCGTCGTCAGCTCGAGAATCGCATACTCGTCTATAAGAACAAGACCGTGGTTTTCGGTTGAGGCTCAGGCGGCGAATACAATTTCACTCTCTTCCGCCGAATGATGGTTCTCAAACCCACCGTTGACTTCGCTGTCGGAATCTAGAGAATTTGTCGCCTTTTTCACCTTACTTTTATGGTCGATCAGAATGATAGGAAGCCCGAGGATGTTCCGGAGTCATCCGGTGGTTCGGAGGCGGAGGAAACAACCGCCGATAATGCAGCCGAGCGGCTATATGACGAAGGCGAGGCTTGGAAGCAGAGCAAGAACACGCTCTTCTTCGCCATGGGTCTAATTGCCGCCACCGTCGGCATCGTGACTTATCTCAATCGCGTAGGCGACGAGAATGCGGGCGAACGAAGCTATCAATACGTTTCCGCTTCCTTGGATGCCGAAAAGGCCGAAGAGCATTTTCTCGCCTTTGCCGATGACGAAGATCATGACGACACTCTCGCTGGAGTCTCTCGTTACCGGGCCGCCGTGGTTCAGTATCAAGCCGGAGACTACGCCAAGTCCGCCTCCACTTTCGCCAAGGCCGCCGAGGAACTTGGCGATTTGCCGCCGAATGGACGGGCCATGCTTGGTCGCGGCGTGTCACTCCTAAAGGCCGGAAATGCCAAGGAGGGAAAGGCTGCCCTTCAAGGAATCGTCGATCTGAACGCATCCAATGCCAATGCAATCGAGGCGCGATACCTTCTCGCCGTTCAGGCACTTCAGGAAGGTGACGATGCTGCCTTTGATGAACAGGAGAAGGCACTCGGGAGTGACGAGGCGAATTCAGCTCTTCTGGTGCGGCTTGCCCGTTACAGGAAAACCAAGTCCATCGTCGCCAAGTCTCGCTCTCTTTCCGATCGCAATGCCGATCGTGGCAAGGCCTACTTGGACAAAAACAAGGCACGGGCCGGAGTGAACGTTCTCGTGAGTGGGCTCCATTATAAAGTGCTTGTGGATGGCAACGGTTCCATACCCACCGATAGTGATGAGGTGGAGGTTCACTATCACGGCACGCTCGTAGACGGCGAGGTGTTCGATTCCTCAATCGAGCGCGGCGAACCCTCTAGTTTTGGCGTGACTGGCGTTATCGAGGGTTGGACAGAAGCGCTGAAGTTGATGAAGGTGGGTTCGAAGTGGAAGCTCGCCATACCTCCCGACATTGCCTACGGCGAAAACGGTTCCGGTTCCATTGGTCCAAACGAGACACTTGTCTTCGAAGTGGAATTGCTGGGCATAACTGAGAAGGAACTTCCCCAAACTGAGGTCAACGCTACTGCGGTTCTCGACGCCAACAGCACAATCTCGATTGACGCGAATGGCACCGTTGCCCCTGTCCGTGATGTTAACGTAACGAATCTTAACAGTACCGACGCCAACGGTTCTCAGGACTGATTTTCCAGCAATTCGAGCAAGGCTTCCTCGTCTAGGACAGCAACTTCGAGTTTTTCAGCCTTGGCCAGTTTGGATCCTGCACCCGATCCAGCTACCAAATAGGTTGTCTTCTTGCTTACGCTGGATGATACGCGGCCGCCCAGGGCCTCGATTCTGACGGAAGCCTCGTCTCTGGTGAAATGTTCCAACGCACCAGTGAGAACGAAGGTTAGCCCTGAAAGCGGAGAGTCCTTGCTCGATGATGCGCTGTCTGCAGTCAGAGTCAGTCCGCATTTCTCCAGACGAGTTAGAACCTTGAGGTTTTCTGAATCCTCAAAAAAATCTCGAATTGAGTTGGCCATGATTTCCCCGATGCCGTCAATGGCGACGAGCATCTCCGTCTCAGCTGCTGCAATTGCTTGGAGAGAGCCGAGCTCTCGAGCGAGATCCTTGGCTGCAGCAGTCCCGACGTGCTTGATGCCCAGCCCGCAGATCAGCCGCCAAAGCTCTTGGTCCTTGCTGTCTTCAAGGGCGGTGATGAGGTTGTCGGCCGATTTGTCTGCGAAACCCTCCATTCCAAGCAGGTCTTCGCGTTTCAGGTCGTAGAGATCGGCTACGTTTCCAACTAGTTTGAGCTTCACTAACTGCTCGACGATGGCTTCACCCAGATTCTCAACGTCCATGCAGGTGCGCGATGCGTAATACTCGATCCGTCCGCGCACTTTGGCAGGACAGTCCTTTGTCGGGCATCGCCAGGCTACCTCTCCTTCCGCCTTGGTCAGTTCGGTTTCACATTCGGGGCAGTGGGTTGGAAAATCGTATGCCTTGACCTCGGCAGGACGTTTCTCGAGAACCACCCGAACGACTTGCGGGATTATCTCACCGGCTTTCTCCACGATCACGCTGTCGCCTACCCTCAAGTCCTTGCGGGCGATCTCGTCGGCATTGTGTAGGCTGGCGCGAGTGACGGTCGTTCCGGCGACAAACACAGGTTTGAGGTGAGCCACTGGCGTTACGTTCCCGGTCCGGCCTACTTGGGTGGAAATTCCCTCAAGTACGGTTTCCTTTTGCTCGGTTTCAAACTTGTAGGCTATGGCCCATCTGGGGGCCTTGGAAGTGGAGCCTGCAAGTCTTTGCAATTCGAGCGAGTCAAGCTTAACGACGGCACCGTCCGTGGGGTATGCGTAATCGTTGCGGAGAGAATCGAGTTTCTCTATGGCCTGCCACGCCTCCTCGATCGAATCAACCCGCCAATGGTTTTCCACGGTCGGCAAGTTCCAATCGCGAATTGCTAGATGGAAGTCGCCTTGCTTTTTAAATTTGCCAGCGGGATGGCAGGCGCCGAGTCCGTAGAGGACGATCTCGAGTTTGCGAGTCTTGGCTTCCTTGGGGTCGAGCAGTTTTATTGTACCTGCGGCGAGGTTACGAGGATTGGCGTAGAGGGGGGCCTCCTCTGCTTCTCGTTCCTCATTAATGCGGACGAATTCCTCGTAGGTCATGTAGACCTCGCCGCGAATCTCGACCACTTGAGGCACAATTCTTCCAAGTAGTCTTTTGGGAAGTTTCTCGATGTGGAGTAGGTTCTGGGTGACAACGTCGCCTTTTACCCCATTGCCGCGGGTAACTGCGCGAACTAGTTCGCCGTCCTCGAAGGTTAGGGAAATGGCTACTCCATCCAGTTTCGGTTCCACGACGTAGGAAAAGCTTTCTTCCTCGGCCGTAACTTCCTTTAGGTGCCGACGAAGTCGTCGGTCGAACTCGATGAACTCTGCCTTCTCGTAAGTGTTGTCCAGACTGAGCATGGGTTCCATGTGTCGATGACTCTCAAAGGCGTCGAGACGGTCGTCCCCCACGGTTTGGGTCGGCGAATTCCTGGTGTTTTTTTCATCTTCTCCTGTTTCCGAGAAAAGATCGAGTTCGCCTTGGGAACTCTCGAGTTTTGTCAGTTCCTGTTTTAGGTGATCGTATTCGCGGTCACTGATCTGCGGGGAAGCGTCTTGATAATAAAGCTCGTCGTGCTTGCGTATTTCCTCGCGAAGTAGACGGATTCTTTCACCGGGAGAGGAAGACGTCATCCGTGTCGTGCCTCAGAGTGTTTCTACTGCGCGTTCCATGCGGTCGAGGGCTTGCTCAAGGAGAGTTTGGGTACAACCGAAGTTCAACCGAAGAAACCCTGGAGTTCCGAAGTCCGAACCGTTGGAAAGCCCCACGCCCTTCTCCTCGAAGAACTTTTGAGGATCATTTACGCCGAGTCCTCGGGCGTCCATCCAGAGTAGATAAGTCGCGGACACTGGGTAGGGTTTTAATCCTGGAATGTTCCGCAGTCTATTGATAGCAAGGTTTCGATTTCCTCGCAGGTAGGCGAGTAGACGTTTGCGCCATGGTTCTCCGTATCTGTAGGCGGTTTCGGCCAATGTGAATCCCATTGCGGGAGGGTCCGGGATGATGCCCGAACAGGCCTTTTTGTATTTAATGCGTAGCTCGGGATTTGAAATGATTGCGAAGGAGCAACCGAATCCCGGCAGGTTGAAAGTCTTGCTGGGAGCCATCAGCGTAATGGTCCGGTCGGCTATTTCGGGTGAGATGGCGGCAAGGGGGATATGCTTGCCGTCTTCGTCTAAAAGCAGATCGCAATGGATTTCGTCCGAGCAGACCACGAATTCGTGCCGCAGACAGTATTCAGCGAAGCGTTCCAATTCCCCGCAGGAGAAAATTGTGCCGACGGGATTGTGGGGATGACAGAAGAGAAATGACTTGGATCGTTCGGTGGTTGCGTCCTCTAGGGCTTCGAAGTCCATTTGATGACGATTGTTCATCAAGCTCAATGGAACGGAAACGATCTTTTGACCGAAGTTGCCCGGCGCAGTGAGAAACGGAGGGTAAACCGGAATGGAACTGAGCACTTCGTCTCCTGGGTCGCCAGATGCTCGGCAGGCGGCATTGAAACCGCACACCATTCCGGGGAGCCAGATTATCCACTTCGGGTCTATCTTCCATCCGTGAAGCTTTTCCATGCGGGCCACCACGATTTCAGGCAAGTCGGAGGAGGGTTTGCCGTAACCGTAGTTGCCGTGACTTGCCGCTTCCTCGGCGGCTCCGATGACTTCTGGAGCCGAGCGGAAATCCATATCCGCTACCCACATCGGCAGAATGTCCCTGTCATCGTACTTGCCCCACTTAAGACTGTGGCGACCCCGACGATCAGGGACTTCGTCAAAAAGTGGATCGGCGTAGTTCAACGCCCTGAATAGTCGGCCTTTACCTTTACTGCCAAGAGTAGAGGTACTTTAGGCCGATGAAGTTCATGTCCTTTTCGGCGGGGCGCTGGTAGTCCAAGGAGATGCCGTGCACGTCGTTGATCCACCAAGTCAGCCCTAGGTCCCATTCCCAGTCGTTTTCACCAAAACTGCTCCATAGACCGTAGAAGCTGCCGCCAAAGTATAGGGAGAGATCGTCTGTGAAGAGCATTTCGGTGCCTACCAGAAGATTCCAATTCATGCCGTTGTCGTCCAGGCGAATACGGGCTCCATCGTTCAGATAGCCTAGACCTACGCCGAAGTAAGGCCGAAACATGCCATTTTGATCGACATGACCGTCATAGTACATGAGGTAGTCCATGCCGAGGCGCCAAGATGAGTCGTCTCCATTGCCGGGTCCTTTGTCATAATTTCCGTACTGCAGATGAAGACGCCAGTCTGAGGTGTTGCTGGCGGGGCTTTCGGCCATAATGGAAAGTATGTCGCCGTCGTATGACTGGTAAGCTTTGTCGCCGTCGGCCATGGAGTAACCGAATCCAAGGTAGTAGTCGCCAAGGCGAGACTTGCCCTGAAGATAGCCGAAGGAAGCAATCATCAGGCATAGGATGGAGAATGATTTAACGGTTTTGCTCATCATCATACCTTTGAACAAAGTCAAACGATTGGAGTCAACGAGTAAATGATACTTGACGGGCTCA
>CAZWTI010000111.1:0-2789 GCA_964637065.1 uncultured Puniceicoccaceae bacterium | reverse complement strand
TACGGGCCAGATCAACAAGCATGAGGTGTTCCGCCCTCTCCTTTTCGTCGGCCAGGAGTTCTTTCTCCAAAGCACGATCCTCCACCTCGTTTGATCCGCGCGGACGGGTGCCTGCAATGGGCCGGATTAGAACATCGTCGTCAGTGAGGCGCACATGAACTTCGGGAGATGCACCGACCACGGCAAAGTCCTCGCTTTCAAGCAAAAACATGTAAGGGGAGGGGTTTATTGCTCTAATTGCTCGATACAAGTCAATTGCGGAGCTGGAAAATGGTAGGGCGAATCGTTGAGACAAGACGACCTGTATGACGTCGCCGGCCCGTACGTATTCCTTGGTCTTATTCACCAGCGATTCGAATTCTTCCTGTGTGAAGTTCCCCATTGGTGCTTCTTTGAGAGGAACGGGAGCGAGTTCCGCAGGAAGTAGGACGGATGGAGTGGAAAGACGCTTCAAGGTCTTGGCGATTCGGGCTTCTGCCTCGGCGTAATCAGATGCGGGATTTTCCCCTACATAAGCATTGGCGCAAATGGATAGTGTTTGCCTCGCGTGATCAAAGATGAGCACGAGATCGGCGATTAAAAAGTAGAGCGTGGGCAGCCCCAGTTCATCCTCTTCCGCGAGGGGGACGGTGGGTTCGATGCGTGATGCGTACTCGTAGCCAATATATCCCACGGCTCCACCGGAAAAACGAGGAAGGTCGTCGAACCGTGCATACCGAATGCCATTCATCTCCCCCTCTATAATTTCTAAGGGATCCGATGGTGTGGGGATTGTTTTTCGAGAGCCATCGCGTAAGGTAACGATAGTTTCATTCTCCCTGCATGCAATCACTTTCCGAGGATCACAACCTACGAATGAGTAACGGCTTACCTGTTTGCCGCCAACGACCGACTCGAGCAAGAATGCCGGCTTTTGGGCGGATAGTTTGGCATATGCGGAAAGCGGCGTTTCGGCATCGGATGTGAATTCGGCCCGAACGGGAATGACGTCGGCCTGTTGGGCCAAGAGTTCAAACTCTTCCCTTTTTGGAAAAACCATCATGGGTTATAGCGTAAAAAGGCGATTCTCATGACTTTCCCCAATCCTCCCTCCAACGAAAAACCCTCCATCAGGACAACATTTCACTACCATTTTAGATTTAAGGTTGCCATCAAACATGAGACAGTCAGTCATGTCGACGCGCAAAACACTCCCAAACCCCTACGCGAGCAAGCATAATTGACACCATAGTATGGCGGGTAAAGTTCATTGTGTAATCATGGGCGGTGGTCGAGGCACTCGACTTTCTCCCTTGACCAAACTTCGGTGCAAGCCCGCCGTTCCGCTTGCCGGAAAGTACCGATTAGTGGACGTTCCGATCAGCAATTGCATCAATTCGGGATTCAACCGCATTTTCTTGCTCAGTCAGTTTAATACGGCCTCCCTGCATCGTCATGTGCAGCATGCCTATCGTTTTGACAGGTTTGCCGGCGGTTTTGTTGAAATTCTCTCAGCCGAGCAAACGGAAATAAGCGACAATTGGTACGAAGGTACGGCGGATGCCGTTCGGCGCAATCTGATGCACTTTCATGCGGAAGACGATGATGTTTTCGTCATCTTGTCGGGAGATCAGCTTTATCGCATGGACTTGGCCGGAATGGTTGCGGAGCACCATGATCGCGGAGCAGACATAACCGTGGCGGCGAAGCCTGTACTAGTATCGGAAGCATCTGGTTTGGGACTTTTGCGAGTGGACGAAAACGCAACTATTACGGAGTTTGTCGAGAAACCGAAAGATCGCGAGGTCATTCGGCGTCTGGTACCACCGGACTTGGAAGCCGCCGGTGATATCGAAGACCGTTGCTTGGCCTCGATGGGTATTTATGTCTTTGGGGCAAAGGAGTTGAAACGGGCGTTGGCATCGGACGTCACCGACTTTGGTAAGGAAATCATGCCCGGATTGGTTGGGAAATGCAATTTGCGATGCCATGTTTTCGAAGGTTATTGGGAGGACATCGGAACGGTGAGAGCTTTTTTCGAGGCCAACTTGCAGCTTACTGATCCTGTTCCCGCTTTTGATTTCTATGATGAGGATAGCCCGATGTATAATTTCCCCGACATCCTTCCCACGGCAAAGGTCACCGAATGTAGCATTGACCGAGCAATCATCGCCAGTGGCGCCATGGTAGGGAAAGCCGAGCTCACCCGTACTGTATTGGGCGTGCGCTCCATCGTATCGGAGGGCGTCAGGCTCGAGAACGTAGTAATGATTGGGGCGGACTTTTATGAACGGGATTCCGGTAGGCATGAAAAGCGTGAACGTCTTGGTCTTCCGCCCATTGGGGTTGGAGAAAACTCCTTGGTGACAGATGCGATTATCGACAAGAACGCCCGAATTGGGGAAAAAGTTAGGCTGTCCCCGAAAGGTCTTGAGGACGGTTGGGTGATCCTGAATCCGGAGAAAGGTCAGGACGACGACAGCAATCTCTCCCTTTACGTTCGTGACGGTATCTTGGTGGTTCTCAAGAACGCATCAGTGCCGGATGAAACTGTAGTCGGTGAAAACTAGAGTCGATTTGCCTTGAAAGGAAGTGCTTGAAGGGCTTTACCCGCTTTTGAATATGAGCGACGTTCCCAAAGACCTGAAATATACCAAGGATCACGAATGGCTCCGCCTCCAAGACGACGGAACCTGTCTTGTCGGCATTACCGATCATGCGCAAGAGAGTCTAGGCGACGTAACTTTCGTCGAGTTGCCCTCCGTAGGCGATTCTTTTTCTGCGCAAATGACCTTTGGAGTTGTCGAGTC
>CAZWTI010000110.1:0-4198 GCA_964637065.1 uncultured Puniceicoccaceae bacterium | reverse complement strand
GGCCGATTAATTTAAGTCATAAGATTGCGACAGTCGTACTGGAAAGGGTTTCGTGAAAGACTTCGCATTAGGCAAGTCTTCAAGCCATTACAGTCTCTATCTGAGGGTCGGCAAAAAAAAGCTTACAGGCACAACCCAATTGCAGATCTTGAATGATTGTAATAAAAGTAGTTTCAAATAACTCAAAGTTATTGAAACAGACCTCCAAACCCACCTTCGAATGGGGGGTATCGCCAGTAACACGCAATGAGTGTTACGCTCGAAAAGAAATAGATTAGATTTAGGGGTAACCCGATCTTTACGAAATCACGAAAACGATAACCACCCACACTATACACATAAGTATTGGTCTGGTAACCGATTGGAGTAGTAAAACTAGCCGATGCCGCGATGCAGGTTGCGATAAGGAAGGCACGGGCATCTTCGGCAGCCAAATTGATTCTACTGGCCAGCTCAAGAGAGATTGGCGCCATGATGACAATGGTGGCATTATTTGACAAAATTTCTGTAAGCACTGCAGTGGTTAGATAAAGTGCCGCCAAGAGGAGGAATGGTCGCCAATCCTGTGGGGCATGGGCGAGTACTCCCGTAGAAAGGGCTTCTGCCATCATAGATGAAGCCCCAGAGGATTTCATGGCCAGCCCGAGGGTTAGCATTCCATAAATAAGGACGAGGATGTTCCACTCTACGGATGCGTAGCCTTCCTTGGGCTTAAGGCATCCCGTTGCAAAAAGAACAGCCACGCCTATTATGGCAGAAGCCACAATGGGCATGACCCCAGCAGTGGCCAAACCGACAATGCCACCAATCACTCCCAAGACAATTGGAGCCTTTTTGCCCATGCCCTTCAAGGGAACTGGCGGATGATCAAGCAAAACCAAGTCCTCGCTGCGACGGAGGTTTTCGATAGCCTCATCGTCACCCAAAAGGAGGATCGTGTCGGTCGGTCGCAAGCGAATGGTGTCTAGCTCCCTCGTCAAGTTACGTCCCTTTCGGTGAATGGCGAGGATGGAAACATCATAGTGCTTTCGAAAGTCAATTTCACGCAAACTGAGAGAGGAAAGTGGAGAAGTCGGCCCGATTACGCCTTCCACCATAACTCCAGTGGCAGCCGAAACCTGCTCTAAACCCAGTTTCGTTTCGTTAAGCAAATCAAGCCCGTCTACATTGCGCGCCTCCACAATACCTTCAGGGCGGCAAGAGAGGATGAGACGATCGCCTGCCTGCAAAACAACCTTCGCCTTAGGCCCCGACAAGACTTTGTTGGCACGCATAATATCCAAAATGCGCATCCCTTGGAGCACCTTCAGTCCTGATTTTTCCACGGTTTTCCCCACCAATAAGGACTTCTGGCGGACAATCGCCTCAGTCACATAATCCTTTTGCTCGATATCTGAAAGGATGGAAGAGAGCGCCTCCCTATCCGGTAAAAGCCGGCGTCCAAAGAGAAGCATGTAGCCCGTAGCAACGAAGAACAGTGGCAGGCCCACCTTTGCTAATTCGAACATCCCAAGAGGCGGCATGTTTGGGTAAATTGTGTTCTCAGCCATTAGACCGCTAGCCAAGACATTTGTGCTAGTCCCCAAAAGGGTACAGCATCCACCAAAAATGGATGCATAGGACATGGGGATGAGAAGTTTTGAAGAGGGGATATTCATCGACTTCGCAAGGCTCATAACCACGGGCAAAAAGACGACCACCACGGGCGTATTGTTTACAAAAGCCGAAATAAGTGCGACGGATGCAATCAGCGCTAGCAGGAAACCACGAAATCCAACTCCGGCAAGCCGAGAGAGCCAGCCCGAAGCTATCTCGATAAGACGACATTTTCCCAAGGCCGCGCTAACAACGAACATAGCTACAATCGTAAGCGGTGCAGGATTAGCGAAAACTCCGAGTATCTCCTCGAGATTCGGTAAGCGCTCCGAGCCTGTGAAGATCGAAACGAGCGCTATTGTGGCGAAGACGGTGAGAGCCGTAACATCGACGGGCACACGCTCAAGAACAAAACTTACCAAGGCTCCGCCCAAAAGAAGGAGGACAAACACAATTTCCCAACACATGGCGGAAGAGGTTCTTAGAGGGCAGGCTGAAATCCAAAATCAGCCGTCAGCGGACGTCCTCCCGTTCCAGCCCCAAAGATCTCTAGGAACATCGTTAAAATTGAGGAAAATGCGATCAGCGGATATAGTTAACTTTTCCCCAAGAAGCTTGCACAAATGGGCGGAGAGTGGAGAAGTCTCCAAATTAGAAAGGCCGATCGAAAAAAGTTCACCAAAGGCCGCTGGAGCATCAGTGCCTGCGAAACAAAGATTTTCACCGAGGTTAAGGCGGACCATAATATACTCTTCAGATTTTCCCAACAACTCGGCACATTCCCGAGACAAATCCGACAAAAGAACACTTTTTTCTTTCGTGGAAAGAGATTGGTTGGTCGTAACCGAAAAAAATGAGCATGTTCCTTCAGTAAGATTCATATGGAAAACAACACAGTTGTGAAACCTTGAAAAGAGAAAAGGGGTTAGGAACAAACCATGATTGCCAAAATCTTTCTCTTTCACTAGACTGTACTACTTTTCATCGTAACCGTTCCCCGCGACAATCACTGCGTTGCGTATGAATGCCCCAACCATACTTGATTTACCTATTCGTCCAAGACGCTTACGTCGCACTCCCGCCATACGTGCCATGGTGCAGGAAACAGCCTTGTCTGCGAATGATCTAATTTTCCCGGTTTTTGTGATCGATGGGAAGGGAGAGTCTGAGCCCATAGAATCAATGCCGAAGATTTTCCGTCTCCCGATTCCACAGCTCCTAGACAAATGTGGCGAGTTGCACGATTTGGGACTGAGAGCCGTTGCCTTGTTTCCTAAAGTATCCGATGAACGGAAGGACGACATCGGTTCCGAAGCCCTCAATGAAGAAGCCCTCGTTCTTCGGGCGGCTCAATCCTTGAAAGTGGCTTTTCCTGAATTGGTCGTTGTGGCCGATCTCGCCCTCGACCCCTACACCTCTCACGGACATGATGGCATCCTCTCTTCGGACGGTAATGTGGACAACGATGCCACTGTTGCCGTCCTCGCCAAAATGGGAGTCCTCGCCGCCAAGGCAGGCATCGACATCGTCGCACCTTCCGACATGATGGACGGTCGCGTAGGCGCCATTCGGCGGGCCTTGGATGAGTTCGGGTTGGTGGAGACTGCAATCATGGCCTACTCGGCCAAGTTTGCCTCGGCTTATTACGGGCCATTTCGCGATGCCGTAGGCAGCAGCAGGCCAAAAGACTCTCGACCGATCGACAAATCCACCTATCAACTCAACCCCGCGAACTTTCGCGAAGCAATCCGCGAACTAGACTTGGACGGCAAGGAGGGGGCGGATTTCCTGATGGTAAAGCCTGCAGAACCCTATCTGGACGTGATACGAGCCGCCAAGGAGAAAGCGTCTCTGCCAATTGCGGCCTATCAAGTTTCCGGTGAGTACGCCCGGTTATGGGCGGCGGCGGATCGAGGATGGCTCGATCTCCGCGCCTGCATGCTTGAGTCCCTGACCTCAATCAAGCGGGCGGGCGCTGACTTGATATTGACTTATTTCGCCGAGGAGGTCCTTCGCGGAGACGCACCTTTAGGTCAACGCTAGAAAAGCTCACTCCTGAGGTGGGGGCTCATCGGGAGCAGCCTCATCCTCATAAGGCGGTGGTTCTTCTTCCCGCTCTTCCTCTTCCCACTTCAGGTCCTCGCTCTTGGCAATTTGTTCTTCCTCCTTGACGCTTGCCTCCACGGACTCGGTTTCCACATCGGAATAATCCTCCTCCCCATCCCCCGCCTCGTCCTCATCTTTAATGTCTTGATCAAGGGCAAATCCTTCCGGCACAAATTCAAGGATGGATTCCGTTTCTTGGTAAAAATGAGTTCTTCGCCCTTCCAGAAAGTCATTGTTCTGTCGTTCGCCTAAAACCTCCTCCAATTCGTCCAAAGTAAAAGGTTCAGCAAAATCAATTAAGTCATTAAGCATCTTGACGCGCAGACTGGACACATGGTGAAGAAAGTCTGCATAGGGTCCCTTATCTTCGTCCATAACATCGGGCAGAGCAAAAAGCATATCCTCGGCCTTAAGTAAAGAATCCCGCACGCGGTTGAGGCGAACACGACCGTCTTTCAATTGCTCGGCAATTTCGAATGTGAAGAAGGCTTCGTCG
>CAZWTI010000109.1:0-5460 GCA_964637065.1 uncultured Puniceicoccaceae bacterium | reverse complement strand
GCGCATGATGCGGTACTACTCGTATTTGAACAAAGGGCTCACCCTAAAGTACAACGGCAAGAGTTTCCGGTCCAAGGACGGGTTGAGGGACTTGTTGCAGGAAAACCTTTCCGAGGAACCACTTTATCCCATTGTGCATCTGGAGGGGCAGGACATCGAGGTCGCCTTCACACATCTAGACCAGTACGGCGAGGAGTACTTCTCCTTTGTGAACGGTCAGCACACCACGCAGGGAGGTACGCACCAGTCGGCTTTTCGCGAGGCCGTCGTCCGGACGGTGCGGGAGTTCGCCAAGAAGAATTTCGAACCCAAGGACGTCCGTGGTGGCATCGTGGCGGCCATCAGCGTGAAGGTGGAGGAACCTGTCTTTGAGTCACAGACCAAGACGAAGCTGGGGTCGCTTACGATGGCCCCCAAGGGTGAGAGCGTTCGCATTTTCATCGGCAATTTCCTCAAGCAGAAACTCGACAACTACCTGCACAAGCATCCCGAGGTAGCCGAGGCCTTGCAGGAAAAGATTCTCCGTACCGAGCACGAACGCAAGGAGCTTAAGGGCATTCAGAAGCTTGCGCGTGAGCGCTCCCGAAAAAGCAAGGTTCACAACAAAAAGCTACGGGATTGCAGGGCCCACCTTAACACCAAAGACAAACGACGTTTCGACAGTACTTTATTCATTACTGAGGGCGATTCTGCAAGCGGTTCCATTACCAAGGCTCGCGATGTAGTCACCCAGGCTGTCTTCAGCTTAAAGGGAAAACCCCTCAACTCATTTGCTCTTTCCCGCAAGGTGGTTTACGAGAATGAGGAGTTCAATCTTGTCCAAGCGGCATTGGGCATTGAGGAGGACCTTGAGGATCTGCGGTATAACAAGGTCGTCATCGCGACCGACGCGGATGTTGACGGCATGCACATCCGTCTGCTCCTAATAACTTTCTTCCTGCAGTTCTTTCCGGAGTTGATTCGCGAAGGGCATCTCTTCGTCTTGCAGACCCCGCTCTTCCGTGTTCGCAATAAGAAGACGACACGTTATTGCTATGACGAGGCTGAACGTGAAGCCGCAGTAAAAAAACTTGGTCGCAACCCCGAAATCACTCGATTCAAGGGGCTTGGCGAAATCTCGCCAGACGAGTTCAAGCACTTCATTGGCGAGGATATGCGACTTGACCCTGTGCGCCTCGACGCCCACGAATCGATCAAGGGCATGCTTAGATTCTTCATGGGCAAGAATACCCCCGAGCGACAACAGTACATCATCCGTAATCTGCGCTACGAGCACGACATTATGGACGATGAAGGGGAACCAGAATCTAGTCCCGTTGCTGCGACCACTTCAGGAACCGCGGTATCCGCAAGTCAGGCTGCATAGATGTGTATAGGCTTTCTAGAGGGTAGGGCAGGGAAAGACTTGGGCTAATGGCAAAAAAGGACGACCAGGCGACGGCTCCGGATGACGAGTCCAAGGAGGAGGAGGTTACGTTAACCGAAGACGATTCCGCCAAAGACGAGACTGAAGCTTCTGAAGAAGTCGTGCCCGTGGATGAGACTCCCGTCGAACTTACCGTGACCGACGGCGGAAAGTTCGACCCCGAGGCTCTCGCAACGGGCAACGGAACCAACGGAAATGGCCGAGCTGACGACGGCGTCTACGTTGACGACATGTACGGTGACTGGTTTCTCGACTACGCCTCATATGTCATTCTCGAACGTGCCGTGCCTCACGCGGACGATGGTCTCAAGCCCGTACAGCGACGTATTCTTCACTCCATGCGGGAGATGGAGGATGGTCGTTACAACAAGGTTGCGAACGTCATCGGAAACACCATGAAGTACCATCCCCATGGCGATGCCTCAATAGGCGACGCAATGGTGCAGATCGGCCAGAAGGAGCTCCTCATCGATACGCAGGGCAACTGGGGCAACGTCCTCACTGGCGACTCCGCAGCAGCTCCCCGTTACATCGAGGCGCGCCTCACTCCCTTTGCCCTTGAGGTAGTCTTCAGTCCGAAGGTTACCGCTTGGGCTGCATCCTATGACGGTCGGAACAAGGAGCCCGTCACCTTTCCAGTCAAGTTTCCGCTCCTGCTCGCTCAAGGGGCTGAAGGCATAGCTGTCGGGTTGTCCACCAAAATACTGCCTCACAATTTCAACGAAATCCTTGACGCCCTCATCGACGTTCTCCGCAAGAAGCCCGTTAGCCTGCTGCCCGACTTCATCCAAGGGGGAATCGCCGACTGTACCGACTACACTGGTGGTGCCCGGGGTGGGCGCATCCGTGTGCGAGCCCGCATCGAAATCATGAGGAAGCAACTTCTCAAGATAACCGAGATCCCCTACGCCACCACAACCACCAGTCTCATAGACTCCATTCTTTCCGCCACAGACAAAGGCAAGATCAAGGTTTCGAAGGTTGAGGACAACACTGCCGAGAAGGTCGAAATTCTCGTTTATCTTCCGTCCACCGTTTCCGCCGAGGATATCCTGCCCGCCCTCTACGCTTTCACTGATTGCGAGGTAAGCATAGCCCCCAATGCCTGTGTCATTCACGACAACCATCCGCAGTTCCTCTCCGTCAACGACCTCGTCAGTACGGCAGCCGAACGCACTCGCGAACTCCTCCGGCAGGAACTGGAAATACGTCTGGGCGAACTGAATGAGAAATGGCATTTCTCCTCCCTCGAGAAAATCTTCATCGAGAAAAGGATCTATCGCGATATTGAAAAGGAAGAGACTTGGGAAGGTGTCATTGCGGCTGTCGACAAGGGTCTCAAGCCTTACAAGAAAATCTTTCGGCGCGAGGTTACGCAGGATGATATACTTCGCCTCCTCGAAATCCGAATTAAGCGCATTTCCAAGTACGATTCTTTCCGAGCCGACGAGCAAATCAAGGCCATTGAGGACGAGATCGAGAAAGTCGAGAAACACCTCGCCCAACTTACCAAGTACGCCATACGCTACTTTCGGGAACTCAAGAAGAAGTACGGCAAGGAACGCCCGCGGCGTACCGAAATTTCCCGCGACGATGAAGGTGAGTTGATTGCCTTCGACCGCATCATCGCCTCCAAGGTCGTCGTTGCAAACGAAACGCTCTATCTCAATAAAAAGGACGGTTTTGCAGGCTATGCACTGAAGAAGGACGAGCCGATCGAGAAATGCTCAGACCTCGACGACGTCATAGTCATCGGCAGAAATGGCGTAATGAAGGTCATGAAGATTGCCGATAAGATGTTTGTCGGCAAAGGCCCGCTCAGGGTCTCCATCTTTCGCCGAGACGATCAAAAAGTCTTCAATATGGTCTATCGCGACGGAAAGTCGGGTCGCCTTTACGCCAAGAAGTTCAAGATCGGCGGCGTCACCCGCGACAAGGAGTACAACCTATTTAAACCTCATTCCCGATCACGCGTCTTCTTCTTTACTGTCCACGACACCGAGAAAACCAACAGCAGGGTTCTCGTACACATCGATCCAAGCCTTAAGAGGGTTAAGGAAAAGGTGATCGAGTTCGACTTCGCTTGGATCGATCTGCAGGGACGTTCCGTAAAGGGATCCACTCTTACTGCCCACAAGATTGCACGCGTCGTGAATGCCCCTAAATCTGACGATGCGACTGAAAAGTCTTCACCCAAGGACAAGCCTTCGACATCTAGCTCAAAGCCCAAGGAAAAAGATTCTCCGGCACCAAAGCGAGACACAAAGCCTTCGAAAAGCGCTTCCGGCAATCGCGTGGCCAAAACGGAAGAATCCAAGCCGTCCCGAAAGCGTGGTCGTTCTGCAAAATCCGAGCCGAAGGGGCAAGCCAAGCTCGATATTTAGCCTTCCTCTCTCGTGAGCCTCACTCCCGAGGAAATCAACCGCAAACTCCTGCATGGCTTGGCTGTTGCCCTACCCGCTGGAATCTTTTACGGCCCGGGTCTGCTCGTCCTTCCCCCGTGGAGTCAGACTCCCATCATCGGGGCGATGCTGGCCCTGTCGCTTGTGGCCGAAGCCCTCCGTTTCCGCAACCCCTCATTCGCCCTCTTCTTCGGCAGATCTTTTGGTTCTATGCTTCGGACTGAGGAGGTCAACAGGCTCACGGGAGCCACCTATGTATTCGGCGGTTCTTTCCTGTGCAGCCTCATCGCTCTCCAAGGTCCCGTAGCTTCGGCTGCCGCCTTTCTCGGGCTAACCATCTTCATCCTAGGTGATGCCGTCGCAGCCCTCGTCGGGAAAGCCATCGGACGGATACGCATCGGCGACAAAACCCTTGAGGGAAGCCTTGGGTGCTTCGTCCTTTGCGTCTTCCTCGCCGCCGTCGTTTTTCCGCGTCTCCCCCTCTTCACTGATGTCTGGGGCGAACTTCCCCTGCTTCACGTTGTCGTTCTGTCCGCCTTGGTCGCAGTCCTCGAATTATTTCCCATCCGTCTCGGAAGATTCGTCCTCAACGACAATCTATACGTTCCGGTCATCACCACTCTCGCCGCTCTCGCGCTGCACTCGGCGTAGCTTGGTGCCTCTCATTGCTTGCTCCTTATGGATCCTCTCGCCCAAGGACTTGCTGGTGCTGCCCTTGCCGGTTCCTGTTCCCGCGACAAGGATGAAACCCGTCTCGCAATGGGGGTCGGCTTCCTCGCCGGGCTCGCTGCCGATCTGGATGTCTTCATTCGTTCCTCTGCCGATCCCCTCCTGCGTCTGGAGTTTCATCGCCAATTTACGCATTCTCTAGTCTTCATTCCAATTGGCAGTCTAGTCGTTGCCTCGTTGCTATGGCTTTTCCTTCGGCATAGGTCTTCCTTTCACCGTCTCTGGATGCTTTCCGCGCTAGGGTATGGGACACATGGCTTCATCGATGCTTCTACCAGTTATGGGACATACCTGTTTTGGCCTTTTTCCCATGTACGAGTGGCATGGAACAATGTGGCGATCATAGATCCCGTCTTCAGCATAGGTGTCCTCACGCTTCTCTCGATTGCTTTCTTTAGGCGAAAACCGAAGTGGGTACGTTTCGGTTTGGCATTTGGTTTCCTCTGGCTCCTGCTTGGCGTCGTGCAACGAGATCGGGCTGAGGGGGTAGTCCTTGTACTAGCCAGCGGCAGGGGGCATGAAGTTCAGAGGATTGTTGTCAAGCCCTCCATTTTTAATAATATCCTTTGGCGGTCCACCTATCTTGCCGAGGGGCAGATTCATGCCGACGCAGTTCGCCTCAATCTGCTCTCCGAGCCGACGATTCGCGAGGGAGGATCCATTCCCCTCCTTGAACCCAGCGAAATCGCCGTTTCCTGTGGCAAGGAATCACGGGCCTATCGCGATGTGAAACGCTTCGCCCACTTTTCCGACGGTTTCGTAGCCCGCAAGCCAGACGATCCTGATGTGATCGGCGACTTCCGCTACGCTCTGCTACCCAACGGTCTGGATCCCGTATGGGGCATTCGCATCAATCCCGCCAAGCCCAACGGACCCATTTCCTTCGAGAGCTTCCGCACCTTG
>CAZWTI010000108.1:0-3064 GCA_964637065.1 uncultured Puniceicoccaceae bacterium | reverse complement strand
CCCGCTGCGATCTTCGCACAAATCTCTGAAGTTTCGCTCCAGTCTGATAGAAATGGTGTTGGAACTGATTCAGAGTGGTTTCCGGGAACTGAGTGGAATTGATTGGCGACAACTTGAAGATGCGCCCGTCCCGTACTTTCGGCATAACGCTCATTGCCGCTTCCACCTCCTGCCAAGTCCATGCCCACAAGTAGGATGGCTTCGGGTTCCAGGAAATCGGCAAGGAGGGTGGCCGTTAGTCCGGAATTGTTGACTGCGCGCAGACCAGTTTTGGGGATGCCCTTGGTTGCAAGCCAATCCTCTGTGAGGACGCGTCCTGACAGATAACGAATCTTATCGCCCCAGCGTTGAGACCAACTGGTGTGCGATTGAGAGGAAAGAATTGCGATGCCGGGGCGATGTTCGGGTGATGTGCAGGAGTCGTGTGATTTTTCTGGGTCTATGCTTATCACGAAGTGAGGATCAATGCCCTCCCTGCCGAGAGCCCGTAGGCTACTGTCGGCAGCTATTACCAGTGGTTCGGGAATAATTTCCTTGATCAAAGGCAGGGTAACATCGAGAGAGGGTCCGGCACCGACAACCACTGCCACAGTCCCTCTGGTTGAACCCCGCCAAGCTTCCGGGACGCGGTGTCGTAGGTATCCTGCCAAGTTACGAAAAACCTGTTCCTGTCGAAGTATTCCCGTGTCTGCGCGGGTTCGTCGCGCTCGCACAGTGTAGTCGATAGCAGCAATAACAAGGTCGAGAATGGTGGTGTAAGCTTCTGGTTGATCTTCCTTTATTCGCGAGCTTACCTTGACAATTGGGGAGTGCTCGTAATCGAGTCTCATGAATTCGTCTATTATTTCTGAAAGTGTTTTTGGTTGCGAATCCCTATCCACAGATTGAACGTTTTGAGGTAGGCGTGAGGATGTGGGGGCATTGCTCGGTCTGATCCACAATAAACCCTCTTGGAAAGTCTCAGCTTCTTGGAGAAGTGCTTTTTCGTCCAATGGACCCAATACGATGGCGGTGAGTGCATTGTCGGAGGTCGTCTCTGATAACCAAATGGAAGACATGGAAAGCTTCAGTTTCGTAAGATTAACAACCTTTCGTCAATACCACTTGCGGAAGAACTTTTCTGTTCTCGATTCGGATGGACTGATTTCATCAAAGTCGATTTAATATGTTCTAGCTATGCTTAACGGCAAATCCATCCTTGTGACTGGCGGGACTGGTTCGTTCGGTCAGCGTTTTGTGAATACGCTTTTGGAAAGGTATGAACTGCAACGCATAGTCGTATATTCTAGGGATGAATGGAAGCAGTCCGAAATGCAGGCGCGACAAGAGTTCCAAGTCCCTGCCCTTCGATATTTCTTAGGAGACGTTCGCGACCGTGATCGCTTGGTTAGAGCCATGCGGGGAGTGAACTATGTCATTCATGCTGCCGCGCTCAAGCAGGTTCCTGCTGCTGAATACAATCCGCACGAATTCATAAAGACCAATGTTAATGGGGCCACCTACGTCGTTGAGGCTGCCCTTACGGCGGGTGTTGAACGAGTGGTAGCGCTAAGCACGGACAAGGCAGTAAACCCTGTCAATCTGTACGGGGCGACAAAGCTTTGCTCGGACAAGGTTTTTATTGCTGCCAACAGTTATTCCGGAGAGGAGGGCACCATCTTTTCGGTCGTTCGTTATGGGAACGTTGTAGGCAGTCGAGGTAGTGTAATTCCAGTTTTTTGCCAGCAGCGAGAGAAGGGTATGATCACAGTTACGGATCCCGGCATGTCGCGTTTTCTCATTACGCTAGACCAAGGAGTGGAATTCGTCATTCGAAGCCTTGAGAATATGGTGGGAGGCGAACTTTTTGTTCCAAAGATTCCAGCTTGCTCGGTCGGGGACATCGCCAAGGTTGTGGCTCCTGATTGCGAATGGGACGAGATCGGGTTGCGTCCCGGCGAGAAGATGCACGAGGTTCTGATTCCCGAAGACGAGGCCCATAACGTGCTGGAATTCGAGGATCATTTCGTGATCCAGCCTATTCAGTCGTTCTGGGGCAACAAGATAGGAATTCTTGGCGGCGTTTCCTGTTCGACGGGATTTCGTTATGCTAGCAACTGCAACTGCGAAACCTATACCCTCGAGCAACTGACCGAATTGTTGAGCGAGTACCTCCCGCCCAAAGGTTCCTACTCGGAATAAACCCTATTCGCCCAAAACTTTCATGACGGGCTCACTGTTCCTTGAGGCTCTTCGTTCACGGAATGCGCCTCCCGTGATCGTGGCCGAGCTCTCGGGCAACCACCGTGGCGAACTTGCTCGAGCCATGGACTTGATCGATGCCGCCGCCGATTCCGGGGCGGATGCCGTGAAGTTGCAGACTTATCGTCCGGACACCATAACGGTTGATTGTCGGGACGATCGCTTTCTCATCAATGAGGGGCTTTGGGCAGGTCGTTACCTCGCGGAGTTGTATGCCGAGGCCATGACACCGTGGGAATGGCACAGGCCCTTGGCAGAGCGAGCCGCCGAAAGAGAGATGACCTTGTTTAGTTCGCCTTTCGACGAGACCGCCGTTGACTTCCTTGAGGATAACGTCGACCCGCCGCTCCATAAGATCGCCTCCTGTGAGACGAACCACTTTTCCCTCCTCAAAAAGGTTGCCCGAACCGGCAAGCCAGTTGTGGCAAGTGTCGGTTCATCCACACGGAAGGAAATAGGCGAGTTCGTGGATTTGCTCCGTGCTGAGGGTTGTTCGCTCGGCGTTCTCCTTCAATGCGTCAGCGAATACCCTGCTGAACCCAAGGATTTTCGACTTCGCTCCATTCCCGGACTTGCAGAGGAGTTCGACGTATTGGTCGGTTTGTCCGATCATTCTCCCGGACACGTCGTTCCTCTCGTGGCCACTGCCCTGGGAGCTAGCTTAATCGAGAAGCACCTTGTTCTCGACCGCAATGATGGTTCGATCGATTCCGGGTTCTCCATGGAACCTGCCGAGTTCCTTGAGATGACGCAGGCCGTTCGACAGGCCCATGTCTCCTTGGGCGAGGCGCGTCTTGGGGTAAATCCAGCCGAGACGGGCTCT
>CAZWTI010000107.1:0-3735 GCA_964637065.1 uncultured Puniceicoccaceae bacterium | reverse complement strand
GAGGTCCGTGCAGAACTGGCCACCGCCTCACTGCGGCGCCAAGTCCTTGGCGAATCCATCGCCATCGAGGTTCGGACTGCTGTCGATCGCGAAGCTGTCCTGTTCAGTCGGCTGAGCAATTTTCGCGATCTCCTGTCCCCCTTGGCCGAAAAAAACGGAAAGGACGCGCTTGAAGCGTATTCCCAAGGACAAATAGGTCTCCAGCAAGTCCTCCAAGTGCGTGAGGAAACCCTTCGTCTACGAGGTGAATACCTCAACCTGTTGCTGGAATACCATCTTGCCGCAACTCGTCTTCGGGCTGCCTTGGGAGAATGAGGAAAGACGCCATGAACACTAGACCTTTTTCATTCAAATCGAGGCGTCTACCGAAACCCGCCACCAACTATCTGCCGGCGATCATAGGCATGATGCTGTGGTCGCCTCCCGCCTATTCAAATGACATTGTCCGGATTTCCGCCGAGCTTCGCGAGCACATGGGTCTTGAAACCGCCGTAGTTGCCCCCGCCGTGCTCCCGAGGACGCTTTCCCTCGTTGGTCGAGTGGAACCTGTACCCGCGAAGCGCTATCTCGTCACTGGTCGCGTTTCCGGAAGGGTGACCGCATTAGCCGCGGTCGAGGGCCAATCCGTGGCTGCTGACGACGTACTCGTGGAAATCGAGACGCGCCTACCCGGCAATCCGCCGCCCAAGCTGTCCCTGCGTGCTCCCTTCGCTGGTATCGTGTGCAAGGTCTCGGTTATAATGGGTCAAGGCGTGGAGGCCGGGCAGACCTTGGTCGAAGTGGCGAACCTTGATGAAGTGCTTGCTCGGGCCGAGGTGTTCGAAAGCCTCGTCGGCGAACTTCCCGCCGAAGCGAAGGCTCGTCTTCGGGTCGAGGCCTATCCCAAGGAATCTTTCGCGGGCATTCTGGAACGACTAGGCGGAGAGGTGAATACCGCCAATGGGTCACTGCCTGCCTGGTTTCGCGTGTCCAACCCAAAGCATCTCCTGAGGCCCGGGATGCTGACCAATTCTCGAGTTATCACCTCCGAGACCAACGCCGGCATGACGGTTCCGCTAGGGGCTCTTCTCGGGAATACCGCTTCACCTTTCGTTTACGTCCGGCGAGACAAGGAGGGATTACGGTATCGCAGGGCCTCCGTCGAGCTCGGCACAAGGGGCTTCGATCGTGTCGAAATCCTGAAGGGCCTTGTGCCCGGCAATCTGGTAGTGTCAGTGAACGCCCATCTCCTTGGGTTGAGTGCCAGTGGATATGCTCCAAAGGGTTCTCACGGGCATGATCATGGGGGACACGGGCATGATCATGGGGGACACGGTCAAAACGAGAGAGAGGACTTCCAATTTAATGCCTATGTTTTTTGGTGGTTGTCTGGTGGACTGGGCTTCTCGGTCCTTCTTAATCTCTTCTTGCTGCGAGGTCGGTGGAGCAGGCAGGTGAAACTGGGAGAGTCGTCATGAGCTTGCTCGGAGGCTTGGTTAGCTATTGCTCCCGAAACCCGCTTGCCGTGCTGGTGGGGACGTTGGCCCTCGGGGCATGGGGCCTATTCGAGGCTCTTCGAATGCCCGCCCAAGTGTTGCCTGAACTGACGAGAACTACCGTGACCATCATGGCTGAGGCTCCGGGCATGGCCCCGGAAGAGGTCGAGAAATTGGTCGTCCAGCCGATCGAGAACGCGGTCCGCGGAACCTCTGGCACACAACGCGTCCGGACCGAGTCGATCGTCGGACTCGGCTTGATCTTCGTCGAGTTTGGTTGGGGAGAAGACCCTCATCGGGCGCGCCAACTTGTCCAAGAGCGTTTGCGTTCGGTAGAGGGAGAGTTGCCTGAGGGAGTATCCGCCCAGATGGGTCCAATTACCTCCCTGTTGGGAGAAATCATGCTAGTGGGGCTCACCTCGACCGATCCTGAACGTTCTCCCTTGGATTTGCGGACCTTGGCCGAACGCGACCTTGTCCGCCCCCTGCAGGCCTTGCCTGGAGTTGCCCAAGTGCTTGCCATAGGCGGAGGTTTAGCCGAGTATCGCATCCACGCTTTGCCCGACAGGATGCTCGCCTATGGGGTGACTCTAGAGGAATTGATCGAGGTTGCGGGAAAGGCTCAGGGCAACGAGGTCGGAGGGTTTCTTGAGAACGATTCATCCGAAAGAATGCTACGGGCCATCGGCAGGAGTTCGTCCTTACATGATTTCGAGAACGCCGTTGTCAAGAAGGTCGACGATCGCCCCGTCCTCGTTCGTGACGTCGCGGAGGTCGTCATGGCTCCGAGGTCGATGCGTGGGGATGCCCAAGTCGAGGGTCGCCCCGCCGTCATTTTGGGGGTGCAGAAGCAACCCGACGCCGATGTCCGCAAGATCACGCATCAGGTGGAGAAGAGTTTGCAGGCCCTTTCCCTGCCGTCCGACGTCTCCACTAGAATCCTGTTCCGGCAGGCCGATTTCGTGGATCATGCCGTTTCCAACGTCGTGGAGGCTTTGCGTGACGGGTCCATTATGGTGGCCATTGTCCTCTTCCTCTTCCTGTTTCGCCTCCGCACGACCCTCATCGCCTTGGTCGCAATACCACTGTCTTTCCTTCTCACTTTCATTTACCTCCGTTTCACGGGAGGCAGCGTCAACGTGATGACCTTGGGTGGTCTCGCAGTTGCTGCGGGTATGGTGGTGGATGATGCCATCGTCTTGGTTGAAAACGTCTACCGACGGCTCCGCGAAAACGACCTCCTCTCCAATCCCGTTCCCGCAACTGATGTTATCATCAAGGCCGCCGGCGAGGTGAGGGGAGCCATCATGCAGGCGACCATCATCATCGTTGCCACCTTCGCCCCACTCTTTGGTCTCGGGGGAATGGAGGGTCAACTGTTTCGCCCCTTGGCCGAGGCCACTGTTGTTTCCATGCTGGCCTCCTTTCTCGTCGCCATTACCCTTGGTCCCGCCCTTTGTCGTCTGCTCATCGGTCGCGACGGCAAAGCCATGGGTTCCGAATCCTGGAGCACGGCCAAGACGGCTCAACTGGCGAGGATGTTTCTTTTCGGTCCCGCCTTGCGTTGGCCCGTCTCCACTTGTCTCGTCGCTGTCCTGCTTGTCTTGTCCTCCTTCAGCCTGTTTCCGACAATGGGACGTTCCTTCCTACCTACTTTCAACGAAGGCAGCGCCATCATCTCGGTGACGGCTCCGCCAGGCACCTCACTGGTAGCCTCCTGTGAAATTGGTCGTGTGGCCGAGGCCCTGATACGCCGGACGCCTGAGGTGAAATCCGTTGGTGTCCGCACGGGGCGAGCGGAGGACGACGAGCACGTCATGCCCGTCAGCGTGAACGAATTGGATGTCGAGTTTCACGAGTATGGACGTCCCCAATACGAGGTTCTTGCGGAAATTCGGAAACGGGTAGGGGAGCTCCCCGGGGTTGCCGTGGATGTGGGGCGGCCCATCGGTCATCGCATAGACCACATGTTGTCCGGCGTGGAGGCCCCGATCGCAGTCAAGATATTCGGCGAGGACCTCGCCGAACTGCAGCGTATCGCGGGGCAAGCGGCCGAACTGCTCAAGCAAACGCACGGTCTCGTCGATGTGCGGGTCGAAAGCCAGTCTCTTGTACCGCAGGTTCAAATCATCCCCGATACCGAACGATTGCGCGCTCACGGCTTACAGGTGGCGGACCTCAATCACGTGGCTCATGCGGGTTTCGCCGGTGTCAAGGCAGGCGAGGTTCTGGACAACCTTCTCTCCCGCGACGTCGTTGT
>CAZWTI010000106.1:0-17937 GCA_964637065.1 uncultured Puniceicoccaceae bacterium | reverse complement strand
TATGGTATCGGTGGCGATGACGACTGCTCGCTTGCCCAATTCATCCTCCAAAGCCAATGCCTTTGCCCAGAGTGGGTGCAAGGTTCCTTCGCTGGGCTTGGTGCGACCGGCATAGCCTGCCATCCAGATGGGTTTTTCGGGAGTAATGTCAGACTTGGCCGTGCCTGCTTTCCAAGTGGCGGCGGACAAGGGGAGAGTGAGGCAAAGCAGCAGGAGGGCGCGTAACATGGTCATGAGGGAAAGGTAAGATACAATGGCCGAGGGGCAATCATAGCCGCCAACCTAAACGACCGACTGGCAATGTCATCCTAAGGTCTAGATTACTAGGGAATAGCCCTTTTTACCGCAAGTCGGCAACCGAAAGTTCACCCATCCGTACAGCCTGCAAGTAAAAGTCAAGGGATTGGCCAACTCCATTCTCAAGTTCCGTAAGAGGCATGTCCGGAAAGGCTTTCACGGCGGAATCCTGATTTAGGTCGTAGACAAAAGGGGTTTCCTCCGCATCTGCAGAAATCGTGACTTTGAATTGTGACGCAAGACCTCGCTCATCCGCTGCTTTTTGGATGAGATCAAGCAACTCCTCAACCCGACGACTTTCGCCTGGAAGATTAAAGGCTCCATAGCCCGAGAAAGGTCGCAAAACAGCACAACCGAAGCCGGCGCCGACATCCCGCGAGAAATGATAATGCTCATGGCCTAGGTAGGGAATCTCAAAGGGAATACCGAGCGCGACTGCCTTGAGGGCGTGTGTTCCCGCCGCCGTAAAACCTCGGTCGCGACCCGGACCATAGGTAGTCGCAAGGCGCAGGGAAACGGTGGGCGTTCCCGTAGCCTGTTGGAAAGCTTGCGCCATCCCCTCGCCAGCTATTTTCCAGTATCCGTATAGGTTGAAGGGCTGGTAGGGATCATCTGGAAGGACGCCTTTGGAACCATAGAGGGAACGAGGACCGTATACCGCCCCTGAACTGGCGAAGACGAAACGTTCCAAGGGATAATCGAGTTCGGCGCAGAGTTGAAAGAGGTTGGCGGTGCCGACAAGATTCACCCGCATGCCCCGCATGGGATAGTCACGACATTCGGGAGTCTGAAGAGCGGCAAGATGCAGGACGTGAGTGGGTCTTACCTCGCAAAGGATTTCGCGTAGACGAACTTGGTCAGTAACGTCACCCTTCAGGAGACGCAAACGCGGGGGAAGCTCTTCCACGGGCGGATCACTTCGGGTCATACCGAAAACTTCGTCTGCTCCGTCTGCCAGAAGCCAATCGGCGGCGGCGGAACCGATGCAACCCGAGGAACCAGTTACTAGAATGCGAGCCATAACTTAGTGGCAGAAGCTCTAGAGAAACACGAGAGAGGCGAGACCAAGAAAGGCAAAAAAGCCAACGACGTCCGTGACCGTTGTTACAAAAACACCGGAAGCCACGGCCGGATCGATTCCGATGCGATCGAAAAACAATGGCAGAAGAGCCCCGGAAACACCGGCCACCACCATGTTTATTATCATGGCTCCTCCTATGACGGTGCCTAGAAGGAGGTGATCAAACCAAAAAAAGGCCAGGAGTCCGGCAAGCAGCGCGAAGACCAGTCCATTGAGGGCGCCAACGGCCAGCTCCTTGCGCACTGAGCGAAGGGCGTTGAATGCGGTCAATTCCTTGGTAGCAAGGGCACGAACAGTGATGGTGAGCGACTGCGTGCCAGCGTTGCCGCCCATGGAGGCGACGATCGGCATAAGCACGGCCAAAGCAACCATCTCCTCTATGGTGGCATCGAAAAGTCCTATGACGAGCGATGCAAGTGCGGCGGTGAAAAGGTTTACAAGAAGCCAAGTGAATCGATTGCGGGCGGCAAACCAAACGGAATCGCTTACCACCTCCTCTCCTACCCCACCCAAAAGGAGCACGTCCTCCTCAAACTCTTCCCGAGCCACTTCCATTACGTCGTCGACAGTTATCATTCCGAGAAGTTTTCCCTCCTTGTCGACGACACCGGCTGTGGTGAGATCGTATTTCTCGAATTGCAGAGCGACCTCCTCCTGCTCCATGTCCGCGGGAACGATAACTTGGGTGTCGTCAACGATCTCACTCATTGGCGTTTCTCGCGGAGAGCGAAGGATGCGGGACAAGGAGATGACGCCGACGGGACGATGATCCTGATCCACAACGAAAACGTCGAAAAACTCATCGGGCAGTTCTTCTTCATCTCGCAAGAAGTCGATGGTTCGTCCCACTGACCAATCCGTCCCAACGGTAACGACCTCCGACTGCATCCGCCTGCCGGCCGTATCCTCCGGGAATTGCAAACCCTGCTCGATATCCTCGCGTTCCTCGGCGGAAACTTCACGAAGAACATCAGTGACTTCGTTCTTCTCGAGATCCTCCAAAACCTGTACGGCTTCGTCAGATTCCATCTCCGAAATGGCCGAGGCCATTTCTTTGGGCGAAAGAACATCCGCCAATTCCCGCCTGAACGTATCGTCCAACTCAAGCAAAAGATCATGATCGAGGCCGACACGCAAAATCCGAAGAATCCGCCGCCGTTGAGATGCCGAAAGCAGCGCTATGAGATCTGCGAGGTCGGCATAGTGCACGTCGGCGATGCAGGAACGAACAGCATCCTCCGTTTCATTATCGAGTGCGGCAACCAATCGCGAAACCAAGACGGGATCGACCCCAGACTCCTCGGTTTCAATTCTGTGGACGCCATCTTGCGGTGGCGGCGCCTGCCGCCGAGTCTCCTCACTCATAATTGAAAAATTGGGACGAAATCCTTTAAATTCGTATGTCTTGAGAGTATTCGCCCGAATAAAATAATCATCACAAGCAAAAGGCCATATTCAAGCCAATATACATTTTGCAGCAATCGAAAACACCCTCGAGCAGAAAGGAATAGAAAATAGAAATACCCCAGGTTGAATCTTGCCGCTTGCGAATTACATGCATTTGCATTCAAACTCGTGGATCAACCCAACAAATAACCGATATGAACAAAAAACTCCTCCTTTCTCTAAGTTTAGCTTTTGCATGCAGCCTCCTCTTCGGTGCAAAGAAAAGCCCGAAGACATCCTCAGGCCTCCACGATGTGAAGGTAACCACCATTGATGGAAAGAAAACCGCCTTAGGCCAATATGAAGGCAAAGTCTTACTAGTGGTCAACGTCGCTTCCGAGTGCGGTCTAACGCGACAGTACAAGGACTTGGAGGCACTTCATCGGAAATACAAGGACAAGGGCTTTGCGGTACTGGGATTTCCCTGCAACGACTTCGGTGGTCAGGAACCTGGTTCCAACGAGGAAATCAAGAAGTTCTGCAAGTCTCGCTACGACGTCACTTTCCCCATGTTCGACAAGGTCGCCGTGAAGGCAGGTCCCAAGCAACACGAACTCTATAAGCGATTGACGGCGAAAAACGGCACCTTCCCCGGGAACGTCGAATGGAACTTCGGCAAGTTTCTGGTTGCCCGCGACGGTACACCCTTGAAACGTTTCAAGCCCGGCGAGGGACCGATGTCGGGCAAAGTTGTCGAGGCCGTGGAAAAAGCCCTCGGAAAATAACAACCGCTTTTAAAAAGTTTGGAGGCGCGGGCGGGAATCGAACCCGCGAATAGAGGATTTGCAGTCCCCGGCCTTACCACTTGGCTACCGCGCCGACAAAGGGATATAAAAAGGTCGATTAATTATTAAATAAGGCTTCTCGAGCAAGGAAAAAGCCTAATATGCACCCTTCAATTCGACAATCATGAGACATCTGAAACATGTAGCTTCTGCATTCGTTTGCCTATCGCTTACAGGCAATCTCACAAAAATTGATGGAAGACCGAACGTCATCCTGATGATGGCCGATGACATGGGGTGGTCTGACATAGGTTGCTATGGAGGAGAAATCCAGACCCCCGTACTTGACGGATTGGCCGAAAACGGCCTGCGCTTCACACAGTTCTACAATACGGGACGTTGTTGTCCCACACGAGGAAGCCTGTTGACGGGAACCTATCCGCACCAATCAGGTATAGGCTGGATGATGAGCAACCAAAACCTACCGGGCTACAGGGGAGATTTGGGCAAGAACGTACGCACGATAGCCGAGGTATTGAAGACTGCTGACTATTCGACCTACATGGCGGGCAAGTGGCACGTAACTCCACAGGTACGCCCCGGGGCATCCAAGCACAACTGGCCTTGCCAACGTGGCTTCGACCGCTTTTACGGGACCATCCACGGGGCAGGTAGTTTCTTCGACCCGAATTCTCTTACTCGTGAAAATACGCTCATTTCTCCCCTCGCCGACCCAGAATACAAGCCCAAGGTTTACTACTACACCGATGCCATCAGTGATCATGCGGCCCGTTACGTTCGGGATCACAAGGGAGAAAGTCCGTTCTTCATTTACGTCGCCTATACCGCTCCGCACTGGCCCATGCACGCCCTACCCGAGGACATAGCCAAGTACAAAGGAAAGTATGACAAGGGCTGGGATGCGGCACGGAAGTCTCGCTACGAAAGGCAACTCGAGATGGGCCTGATCAAAAAGGAATGGAAAATCTCCCCACGCGACTCAAGGGCTCCAAAGTGGGAAGACGCCCCGAACAAGGAATGGGACATACGAAACATGGAAGTTTATGCAGCCATGGTGGACAGGCTCGACCAAGGAGTCGGCCGCATAGTGTCCGCCCTTAAGGATACTAATAAAATGGATGATACCTTGATTTTATTCATCGCCGACAACGGCGGTTGCGCCGAAGGCATGGGAAGACGCACCGGCATTCAGTACCGTGACAAGGAGCCCGACAAGCTCAAGCCAATGACCGAGGATGCACTCCAACTAGACATGATTCCACGACGTACCCGAGATGGTCGAGTAGTCAAGCAAGGCACGAAAGTGATGACCGGAGGGCCTGACACCTACCACGGATACGGTCTCGGTTGGGCCAACGCCAGCAACACCCCATTCAGGGAGTATAAACATTGGGTACACGAAGGCGGCATAAGCTCACCTCTAGTGGCCCACTGGCCAAAAGGCATCTCGGACGAACGCCGTGGCAAGTTGGATTCTCAACCCGGCCACCTGATAGACCTAATGGCCACCTGCGTCGACATTGGGAAAGCCACCTATCCCAAGGAAGTTAAAGAGGTCGAGATCGTCGCGATGCAGGGCGTATCGCTTGCACCTGCCTTCCGCGGAGAAAATCTAAAAAGAAAGACCCCGATATTCTGGGAGCATGAAGGCAATAGAGCCATAAGAGAAGGTAAGTGGAAGCTAGTTGCCAAAGGAGCGAACGGCCCATGGGAACTTTACGACCTCGAAGGGGATCGCACCGAATTGAACGACCTTGCCCCCAAACACCCAGATCGAGCCGAATCAATGGCAAAACGCTGGGAAAAATGGGCCTTGGACGCAAAAGCAAAGCCTTGGCCTTGGGGAGGCAAGAAAAAGAAGCGATTCAACAAGAAGAAAACTTTCAAACTAAATCATGGAGATGACCTTCCTCAGGAAAAGGCTCCCATGATAGAAAAAAAGGGATTCAGCCTTCTGGCAAAACTGGAAGCCTCCGGCGACGGCGTGATCGTGGCGCAGGGAGGCACGCAGCACGGATGGTCGCTTTACCTAAAAGAAAGACACCTGAACTTTGCAACTCGGCTGAATGGCAATCTAAACATCGTGAAAACTACTCGACCATTTCCAGAGGATTCGACAAAAGTCTTTGCTGAACTAACGAAAAAAGGGCAGGTCATCCTCAAGGTAAACGACGAGCAGGTGGCCGATACGAAGACATCCGGCCCGGTCACGTCCATGCCTTTGGATGGATTACAGGTGGGATCTGACCTGAATGGCGCAGTTGGGGAATATCCTGCGGGAAATCCTCTTCAGGGAAAAGTGGAGGTCGTCACCCTCAAGATCACCGACTGAAAAAACCTTTAGTTCTCCTCGCCTTCTTACGACTTCTAAAAGGAACAAGTTAAGTCATGTCCTTCATCAACGACGAATTCCTGCTTTCTAACGAAGCCGCTCGACACCTTTACCACGAGTTTGCCGAGAACGAGCCCATTCTGGACTTTCACAATCACTTGCCTCCTGATGAAATCGCGGAGGACCGCCGCTTCAGCAACCTTGCTGAAGTTTGGCTGGAAGGAGACCACTACAAGTGGAGAGCGATGCGGGCCAATGGAACACCCGAGGAACTAGTAACCGGAAACGGCAACCCAAAGGAAAAGTTCTTGGCCTGGGCCGCTACACTGCCTCACGCTCTAGGGAACCCACTTTACCACTGGACTCATCTGGAGCTGAAACATTGCTTCGAGATCGACGATTTACTCTCCCCCGAGAATGCCGAGCGCATTTGGGATCAGGCGAACGAACGTCTAACAGAACCTGAATTCTCTGCTTGTGGTCTACTGGAAAAGTTCAAGGTTCGGGCCCTCTGCACAACCGACGATCCCGCCATCTCCTTATGGCACCACGAGACCATCGCAAACGCAGAAACTCAAACCCAAGTCTATCCCACTTTCCGCCCAGACAGGGCTTGGAGCGTGGACGAACCAGAAAACTTCCGGGAATGGTTGCAATTACTTGGAGAAACAGTCCATCGGGACATCTCTACATTTGGAGATTTTCTGTCGGCATTAGGCAAGCGAGTGGAGGACTTCCATGTTCTCGGGGCACGCCTTTCCGACCATAGCTTTCCCTACTTCTTCGCCACCTTTCCAAGCGACGCCGATGCCGCCAAAATTTTCGAACGAACCATTAACGGACAAGCGGCCTCTCCCAAAGAAAAGGAAAGTTTCGGCTCAAACGTAATGCTTCACCTGGCCAGGCTCTATGCGGAGAAAGACTGGACGATGCAAGTTCACCTAGGTCCACTACGCAACAACTCGTTTCGTCTGAGCCAAGCCTTTGGGCCTGATGCAGGAGGCGACTCCATGGGGGACTGGCCACAGGTTGAGAAAATGGGAGCATTCCTAGACAGGCTGGATAGGGAAGACTCCCTACCAAAGACCATTGTATACAACAATAATCCAAAGGACAACTTCGCCGTCTCAACTATGCTGGGCAACTTCCAGCGAGACATTCCCGGCAAATTACAATTTGGCTCGGGTTGGTGGCATCTTGATCAGCGAGACGGGATGGAACAGCAACTCAAGGATTTTGCCAATGTGGGACTCCTATCCCATTTCGTTGGCATGCTCACGGACTCCCGATCCTTTCTTTCATTCCCACGGCACGAATACTTCCGTCGTATACTCTGCAACCTCCTCGGCAAATGGATGAATGAGGGATTTGTGCCCGATGACCATGAACTGGTCGGCAACCTAGCCAAGAGAATCTGCTTTCAAAACGCCGCCGACTATTTGGGCCTGAAGTTGACGGGCTGACTACCTCAAGCTGACCAAGATCAAACCGGAAGTTTTGCCTACTTCTTTCTTAATCACCTTCCCGACAGGCGTACGGACGGAGATTGCTTCGACTTCATCCCCTGCAGGAATGGCAAGAAAGATGTCAGGGGAAGATCCCGTAAGATAACTCGATCCCGAATGTACCTCGGCGACTCGGGTCTTGCCGCTTTTAAGGAGGATCGTGACTTGGGAGCCAATGCCTCGCAGGTTACCCTTGAGACCCTTGAGGCGAACAGTCAGTGGCCGGCCGGTAGTTGCCTGATTGCGAAACGCCAACGGAATAGATGAATTAACTGTCGCGACGAGATCGGGACGAGCGTCAGCGTTGAGATCGACTAGAGCCAAAGCCTTCGCGTCTCCAGGAACTAGAAAGCCGCTTTTGTCGAGCCTTAGTGGCGTAAGGGCACCGTCACCGCTCCCGAGAAGGATGAGACCAAGTCCGCCATCTATTCGCCCGGTTTCAGGTTGTGGTGAGAAAAAGTTTTGAGCGAGAGCCAAATCGACGTGCCCATCAGCATCGAGGTCGCCGAAAGTCAAACCGAAGACGGAAGAAGCTTGGGCAAGACGAGGCAAGGGACGGAAGGTGAGTCGACCCTTGCCGTCGTTTATCAGCAGGCCGGATCTGAGTTCGTTGATGGCAAGTCTATGGGCGGATTGCAGGCGAGAGGGAGCATAAATTTCACGTAGGCTAGCGGAAGCGAAGGAATGGAAGGTCGAAAATTTCTTGGCCAGAGATGGAATCGCATGTGTTGAACAACTTTTACCACGGACGGGGAACAGACTCCCTCCTTCATGGCAGGCTTCCACGAATCGGGGAACTCCGGAACCGTCCAGATCGCCATAGTAGGCCAGATAGGGTTTTTCCTTGGAAGCGTGATACTTGCTGTTGAGACCAAGATTGCCGACGGCATAGTCGAGGTCGCCGTCTTCATCAACGTCTGCACACGCAAGACCCGTCCACCAGCCTAATAAATTTGCAGTGCCCGCTTCGGCAGAAAAATTGGAAAGTTTTCCTCCGGAGTTTTTCCAGACTGCAACGGGCCCCCATTCATGAGTGACGAGAAGGTCGATCCAACCATCACCGTCAAAATCGCTCCAGATTGCGCCCGTCACCATTCCCGTGGAAAGGAGGCCGGGAGCCAAGGCATCAGTGACGTCACGAAAGACCCCGCCGTCGTTTCGGAGCAATCTGCTGTAGGGCGAAACCGGGTAACGTTTCCTCACTACGCGACCTCCGACAAAAAGATCAAGGTCGCCGTCTCGATCGAAATCTGCGACCGCCACCGGACCCGAACTGTCTCGAAGGTTCGGTGTGCCGTTTAGCGCCAGAGTGAAGGTACCTTTGCCGTCATTCAGGAAGAGGCGGTCGCGAAGGTAGAGTGACTTGGGTCGGGGATCGAAACCACCGGACGCAACAAAAAGGTCAAGGTCCCCATCCGAATCCGCATCAAGAAAGACTGACCCCATGTCCTCGAAAGGGAGAAGCTGTTCATTCTCAAAATAGACTTGTTTCTTGGCGAGAAAGGACTGATTGCCTGTGTTGATTGCGAGAACCGCAGGACTCCCCGATGCCGACCCGAGAAAGACGTCGTCGTCGCCATCGGCGTCTACGTCTCCCCATGCCATGCCGGGCCCAAGACGAGAAAGTCGGTGAGGGAGAAGAGGCTGGACTTTATAGTCATCGAAGTCGTTTTCACGATGACGAAAGGCCGAAAGAATATTCGAAGGAATGAAGAGAGGATTGTTATCGACCGCCTTGGCAGAAGGTTTTTTTTGTAATTTGGGCTCGGTCAGAATGAAATGTCTGTCGACAGGCAAATCCTCAAAAGTTTGAATGGTTCCAAGGGGCCATCGAACGGTAAGGCGATTGATGCCGGTTGCCTCCCCCACCCCAAAATGCAGAACGGGATCGTTGGCGGAGGCATATCCCTGACAAGCGTTTAGGTAACGGACCTGAATTCCGTCATCGGTTTCTATGGTTACCTTTGCTCCGATGCCACGTGAGTTTCGCCGTGCACCTTTTAGCCGAATGGTCAGGACATGACCTGAGGAAGAATTGTTACGGTACAAGCGAACGGGATCCTCAAGGGAGGCCAAGGCAATGTCCAGATCACCGTCAGCATCAAAATCAGCAAGAGCGGCTCCATAGCTCACACCCAAGAAATCAAGACCCCAACTTGCTGCAACTTCGGCAAATCGCAGATCGCCGAGGTTCCTGTAGGCAAAGTTATGGTCACGCCGAGGAGGTTGCTTCCGCCAATAGGCAGCCTTCTCGGCAGACGTGGCAAGTTTCTCGACATGGGCAACGAGATCGGAGTTCGTCCGATCATTAGTCATGCCGTTGGTACCGAAAAGATCGATCCTGCCGTCGTTGTCGAGATCGGCAAACTTCAGCGACCAAGTCCAGTCGGTGTTGGCCAACCCCGCCATTTGAGCAATTTCAAGAAAACGACCTCCTCCGGCATTAAGAAATAGGGCGTTACGCATGTATTGAGGCGGCCGGGAAGTCGTAAGGAACCAAGAACTCTTGTCCATGTCACCCATGCCGACCTTGGACTTGTAGTGATTGGAACCCGCCATATCCGAACCCATGAGGTCCAAGAGTCCGTCGTTGTTGACGTCAGCAACATCAGTTCCCATGGAGAACCAAGGCACATGTGGCAAAATCTTGCGTGCAACTTCGTCGAAGCTGCCATCGCCCTTGTTTCGGTAGAACCGATCGGGGCCGAAGAAATCGTTGGCGACGTAAAGGTCGGGGAAACCGTCCTCATCATAATCGAACCAAGAAGCAGCCAACCCTTGGTCGGTACCGCGAAGGCCCGCGGAGTCGCTGACGTCGGTAAACCTGTCGCCGTCGTTGCGGAAAAGGTGATCATACTCGCCTGCCTCCACCACCCGCAAACGTTCGGTGGGATGAAAAACGACGTCGTACAGTTCCCTGTACTTCTTCTGCACGATTGGCTCACCGTTGCGAATCGTCGCCTCGACACGCAACCCCTCTGGCGGGGGCTTGAGATGAGTGTCGCGGTTCGTGACCAGATAGCCGTCGAGATCACCATCAAGATCATAGTCCGCAAAAGCCATCTGGATGTTGGCGCCCTTGTGGGAAACTCCAAGGGCATTGGCCCGATCGACGAATTTTTGTCCACCTAGATTCTCGAACAAAAGATTAACGTCACCCGTTCCCGCGACAAATAAATCCAGATCGCCATCACCATCGTAATCGGCAAAGCAACAACCAATCGCCCAATGATCAGAAACTATTTGGGCAAGGCCCGTCTTTCTTGTTACATCCTCGAACTTGAAGTCACCCAAGTTGCGGAAAAGTCGGTGTCCACCATAAGGATAGGCATAAAAAAGGTCAGGGAGTTCGTCACCGTCGAAATCTCCCGCGCAAACTCCGATAATCAAAGGTTTGTCGGAAAAGGAGGAGTTTTCGCTTAACCGTGAAAAGACTTCCTTGGGGATGACTTTCTTCACGTAGCGAACCCCTGTAAAGTCGTCGTCCAGAAGCTCAAAAAGAAGCTTCGAAGCTTTCGGGTTACGAACCTGCAGGGCTTTCTCCTGCAAGTACTTTCCTTCCTTTGCCTGTAGCAAGCAAAAGAGCCCAAAAACAGCCATTACGACGAAAAGACGCATCTGCTAGTTAACTAAGACTAGGCATCTTCCACGCAACAAAATATGATTATACTCAACTGGACTTCTGGAGACAAGTTCCACCAAAGTACTGACGAGAATTTTCTAAAAATAAAAAAGATGGTATCGATTTACGAGGAAACATACACTCCAAGCATTCCCAAGATTAGAAACATCTGCTTGAAATCCTCAAATCAACCCAAATCAAAAATGAAAAAAAGCCTGTTTTTTATTCTATTTGCCGTACTAACCTTTGGTTTTGTCTTTGCTGAAGACAAAAGAGAAAAACGCAAACCTGGTGACCGCCGCAATGTATCTCCGGAAGTAATCAAGAAGTTCGACGAGGATGGTGACGGAAAACTGAGCAGGGAAGAAGGCTTGGCAGCGAGAAAGGCATTAGCCCAAGGCCGACGACAGGGAAATTCGGACGGAGGACGCAGGGGCGCCCTTCCTCCACAACTGATAAAGAAGTTCGACAAGGACGGGGACGGAAAATTGAACGAGGATGAGCAAGCTGCCCTAAGGAAAGCGGGTGAAAAAAGACGTAAGGAGTTTCTTGCAAAGTTCGACAAGGATGGTGACGGAAAACTGTCTCAAGAGGAACGCAAAGCCGCCGGAGAGGAAATCAGGAAGCGACGAGGGGGAAGCGAAAGAAATGGCCGCCCAAGGCCAGAAGGAAGAAAAAGACCAGGCAGCCAAAAGCCAGAAGCCAAGGAATTATAAACCTATCCAAGATTCCTCGAAAACGCAGGACTTGTTTGAGTCCTGCGTTTTTGTTTGAGTTAAGGTTGCAGCGCTTCCTGCTTTTCCCAAAACCATTTCCCCCCTAAAATGTCATTTTCATTTTTCCGATATGACCGAGGACATAGCAGAACTTACGAAAGACATCGCAACGCGGGCTCGAAGAGCATCATTTAAACTGGCAAGCCTTTCTTCCGAGCAAAAGAATGCGACCCTCGAGGCCATTGCTCGCCTGCTGGAAGACCGGGTTGAGTCACTGGTCGATAAGAATAAACTCGATCTCGACGAGGGTAATCGCAACGGGTTAAGCCCCGCCCTCATCGACAGGCTTCGCCTCACGCCCGAACGCATAACCGGGATGGCCGAGGGAGTACGGCAAGTAATCTCGCTCCCGGATCCCGTCGGGCGTATCCTTGAGCAAACTACCCGTCCCAATGGTCTGGACATAAGAAAGGTAAGTGTCCCCATGGGAGTCATCGGTATAATATATGAGTCTCGCCCGAATGTCACCGTCGACTGCGCCATCCTTTGCCTAAAGTCAGGAAATTCCTCCATCCTGCGCGGTGGCAAGGAAGCTTTTCATTCCAACACGGCTTTGGCCGAGATCGTTCAGGAGGCGCTGCGGGCAACAAAACTCCCTGAAGACGCCGTCCTTCTCATTCCCACCACTGACCGCAAAGCACTCAACCACCTACTAAAGCTCGACGAACTAATTCACTGCATCATTCCACGAGGGGGAGAAGCCCTTATCCGTTTTGTCGCCGAGCATAGCCGCATACCAGTCATCAAACACTACAAGGGGGTATGCAATCTATACGTAGATTCTGAAGCAGACTTAGATCTTGCCCGGAAAATTACCGTGACCGCTAAATGTGGTCGTCCAGGTGTATGCAACGCCATTGAGAACCTTTTCGTCCACCGCGAGGTTGCCTCGGACTTCCTCCCCGAAACCATCGATGCCTTAATAGAAGGAAAATGTGAGATTCGGGCAGATTCAGAGACTCAATCCATCTTGGCGGAAATACGTCCTTCCATCAAAGTTACCGAAGCAACTGAGGAGGACTTCCACACGGAGTTCCTCGATCTCATTTTATCAGTAAAAATAGTCGATTCCTCGGAAGAAGCCATTGATGCCGTCAACCGCTATGGGAGTTCTCACAGCGACGCCATCGTAACCAAAAACGAAAAGACGGCAGAAGAATTTCTCGCTTCCGCAGACACCTCCACCGCCTACTGGAACGCAAGCACGCGTTTCACTGACGGCTTCGAGTTCGGCCTGGGCGCAGAAATCGGAATCTCCACGGATCGATTGCACGCCCGTGGACCTATGGGACTGCGAGAACTCTGCACTTACAAGTATCAAGTAAGGGGCCAAGGACAGACAAAATAGATGAGCTTCACAATATCGACTTTTTCACCCCGAGCCCTAGCTGGTCGAATTGCCGAGGGCACCGTTCGGGTGATAGACGTAAGATCAGCCAATGAGTTCCGTAACGAACACATTCAGGATTCGGAAAACATTCCCCTAGAGACGCTCGACAAAGTTTCCCAAACTCGGCTAAAGACTTCCGCAAACGGCATGCCGCTGTGCATTGTTTGCCAAACGGGGATCAGGGCCGACAAAGCCGCCATGAAACTCGGCGGGACAGGTTTCGAAAACATATTCCTGCTTACCGGCGGCATAGACAACTGGGTTCATGAAAAGCTACCGGTCGAGGGTAAGGGTGGAAAGTCAATACCACTGGATGGCCAAGTCCGCGTAACAATCGGCTTACTTATCACCGCAAGCGCTGTCGGATGTTACTTCACTCAGGACTGGCGTTGGCTCTCAGTTCCCGCCTTCTTCGGGGTTGGTCTAATTTTTTCCGGCTTAACAGGGTTTTGCGGCCTAGCCCGCATCCTAGCCTTAATGCCTTGGAATCGATAGGCATGGGCAGCCTCCTCATACTCGGTGCAAAGCTGGTCAACGAAGGGAAAATTGACGAAAAGGACATACTCGTCGATGCTTTTGGTCGCATCGCAAAGGTCGAGAACGATCTAGCTCCCCAAGTAGCTGACGAGACGATTGAGGCTACTGGGCATTACCTACTGCCAGGTCTCATCGACGACCAAGTCCACTTTCGAGAACCCGGCCTCACTCACAAGGCCACGATCGCCACAGAATCTCGAGCAGCGGCAGCGGGAGGCGTAACGACATTCATGGAAATGCCCAACGTGGACCCACCCACCACCACCATGAAAAGACTGCGCGACAAGCTGGCAATTGCTGCTTCCGACTCCATCGTCAACTACTCCTTTTATCTCGGTGGCTCTAATACCAATCTGGAGGAAGTAAAAAATGCTACCAGCGAAGAAATAGCAGGAATAAAGGTATTCATGGGATCGTCCACGGGCGATATGCTGGTTGATGACGAAAACACACTGGAGGAAATCTTCCGCCACTCACCCACCCCGATCGCGACCCATTGCGAGCACACCCCAACCATCCTAGCCAATGAAAAGACATTCCGGAATCGTCATGGCGAAAACGTCCCATTTTCAGCCCATCCTACAATCCGTTCCCGTGAAGCGTGTTTGCAATCCTCCAGCCTTGCCGTTGAACTGGCGCTTCGCAACGACGCACGCCTTCACGTTCTTCACCTGACAACTGCAGAGGAACTTGACCTGTTCGCCTCAGGACCAATCGAGAACAAACGCATCACCGCCGAAGCCTGTATCCATCACCTTTACTTCGACGACTCTGCCTACGCCAATCATGGTTCCCTCGTGAAGTGCAACCCGGCCATCAAGACTAGCGAAGACCGCAAAGCCCTTCGACAGGCGGTAACAGAAGGTCGAGTAGACGTAATAGCCACCGACCATGCTCCACACACCCGGGCCGAAAAGGATTCTCCTTACTTCCAAGCTCCCGCCGGCCTACCCTTGGTCCAGCATTCTCTTCTTATCCTTCTCGAATTCTGGAAAGACGGTGTCTTCACACTTGAAACCATTGTTGAACGAGCCTGTCATGCCCCTGCCAAACTGTTCGGGATTAAAGGCCGCGGTTTCGTTCGCGAAGGAAATTGGGCCGACCTAGTCCTTGTAGATCCTAACTCCGACACCCAAGTAACCGCCGGCACTCTCCAATCCAAATGCGGTTGGTCCCCTTTCGAGGGACAAAACTTTCGGTCACGAATCATAGCAACAGTCGTCTCCGGGCAAATCGCATACCGTGACGGAAAAATCCTCGACCAAACGCGTGGTCAACAGGTCTGGTTCGACAAGGATCGTCGCTGAATTCATCCCATGTTCGCTCGTCTGCTGGTTATCTTCATTACGATTCCACTGATCGAACTATATCTTCTAGTCAAGGTCGGCGGTTACATCGGCGCTCCCGCCACCATCTGTCTCGTTATTCTCACCGGAATCCTCGGAGCGGCACTGGCAAGAAGCCAGGGCTATTCAATTGTCTCGAGGATGCAGGCGGTGATCAGGGAAGGTCGTCCACCAACGGATGAACTGATCGAGGGAGTCCTAGTGCTGTTGGGCGGTATCGTTTTGCTGACGCCGGGACTTCTCACCGATCTTGCGGGTTTCGCCCTTATGGTTCCGGGAATTCGACGTCTCGCCCGCAATGGACTCAAAAAAAGGATTGCCGCCCAAACCATCTCGAACTTCCGGATGAACGCGTCTAGCGATTCCAAAAGCGAATATCGTGACGATGACGTAATTGACGTATAGAAGGATTTAATGATCCGTTTACAAAATTTAACAAAAATTATAATGGCGAGGCTTGTGCCAAACATGATAAGAAAGTGCCAATGAAAATTGATTTCCTCCTCAAATGGATCGTTGTAACGACGATCTTCTTGAGTTCCTGCGGAAACGAATTCCACGGAACCTACGATGGCGTCGTGAACGGAAAAACCGTCTCGCTCCAATTGCTTGAGGACGAGACCGCCGCAATCACTGGTTTTTTTCCGGAGGAACTCAAAGGAAGCTGGCAGGAAGAAAAGTTTCTGGACCGTGAAGAAATCTGGGTTACCTTCGACGGTCCTGAAAAGAAACCTTTTCGTTTGCGCTTCGAACTGCAGACCACGACGGATGGCCTGAAAGTCAAGACCGTCAAGTCGCGCCCCATGGGAAAGGGAGCCAAGCTTGTGCCACTAGAGATTGAGGACAGCCCAATTCTTAGACCAAGAACTTAACGAAACACGAAGAAGGAATGATCATGGAATACAAGATAATCGTAGAGGATGCAGGAGACGTCATGGGTGACAGTGGTATGGAGGCATCCGCAGCAAATTTGTCGGTTAAAGTAAACGAAGCAATTAACGAGGGATGGGGACCCCTTGGTGGTGTAACCCATAGCGAGAACCGCCAAGAAAACCCGTTTCTTCTTCAGACCATGATTCGCTCCTCCAATAACCCGTCGGCAGAACTAAGCCAAGACGAAGTGGAAGGCGCTTCCTAGACTTTAATAGACTCCCTTTGCTCCCCGGGGATCCCTCGTAGCCCGGGCCACACACTGGGAAGCTTCGCATGGAGCTTCTATTGGGCGTCGGCATGCAGGCCGAGCAAGCCATTGATGCATGACGTTTCTTTGACGTAAGTTTTACGGGGATCGAACGACTTTCTCCACCGGTTCCGGCATACTGGAAATTCTAAGAAGACGCTGAATCAGGCGTCCTGAATCAACAAACTCTAATTGAATTCCAACGACCAAGGAGAAAGAGAAAAATGAAGAAACGCATCACATCAATAGCATTGGCCGCTGCAGTCGCCACCAACTTCTGCCTGGCCGAAAACAAAGTCGTAGACGCATACGTAAAATCCATGCGAGGCAACTCACCCACCATTTTTGTAAAGGTCTCCAAATCCGCAAGCAAGCCTTCGTCGACCTTGGATGCCGCTCGCCTTGATCTAAGGAGAAGCTCATCCTTCGGTTCACGCATTCGTGGCGTGGGCGAGGTGCAGCAAACCGCCGCCCACGCCATCGACAAGATCGAGGACGACTACGATTACAAGCCCGAGACCACTCCCGAATTCGTGAGCAAGTCGCTCGTCTGGCTGGCCCAAGCCCAGCACGACGACGGCTCCTGGTTAGTTTGATTTATATGATTTGTGGAAGTCCGAGATCTACACGCCGTGAAGGGTGATCCCGCAACCACCTCGTTCGCCTCCATGGCGTTTCTCCGCTCGGGCCACACGCCGAAGAAGGGGAAGTACAAGGACGTCGTTCGTCGGGCAATCGAGGCCCTCGTGAAGGTCGTGGAGAAAGCTCCCGCCGAAGGCCCGCGCATTACAAACCTGACCGGCACTCAGCCTCAGGCGAAAATGGGCGCCTTCGTGGACACCTCTCTCACCGCCCGCTTCCTTGCACGCGCGCTCAATGAATTCCCAAAGAAGGACAAGCTACGCAAGCGCGTAGACAAGGCCATCGACAAGTGCATAGCCAAGATCCAGTCATCCCAGCAAAAGGACGGCAGCTGGAAAGGCGGTGGCTGGGCCCCCGTGCTACAGTCATCCATTGCGGGACAGGCCCTTGAACTCGCCCAAGCCGCAGGAAAGAAAGTCGATCAGGATGCCCTCGACCGAGCCCGCAAGAACCAGAAGGACAACTTCGACCTCTCCACCGGAAAAGTCCGTTCAGACAAGGCTGCGGGCATCGAACTCTACGCCTTCGCGGGCGCCCAGCGGGCCAACGCCGCCGAGACTTGGGAAGCCAACGACCTCGTGAATAGAGCCAAGAAGGAGGGCAAACTCGACAGGGACGCCAAGCAAACTGCAGAAAACCTCAGCCGCATCGGCGTGGATGAAGAAAAGGCCAAGCAACTCGGCCAGGCAGTCGTTCAGAACGAGCAACAAGAAAAACGAGTGCAAAATGACGAAGCCCTTCTCACAGGTTTCGGCAACAACGGTGGCGAGGAGTACCTCAGCTATCTCATGACCAGCGAATCGCTCGTTATTACGGGCGGCAAAGCCTGGAAGCAGTGGGACGAGAAAATGCACCGCCGCCTCCGTAAAATCCAAAGCTCCAACGGGAGCTGGACGGGCCACCACTGCATAACCAGTCCGGTGTTCTGCACCGCCGCCGTGGTCCAGTGTCTGAACACCTATCGCGACGCCGACGTGCTCCGCGACGCCTCTCTTGCCGCTTCACGCAACAAGGAAGACGACAGACAAGTGGCCGCC
>CAZWTI010000105.1:0-7162 GCA_964637065.1 uncultured Puniceicoccaceae bacterium | reverse complement strand
ACTGTTTGCCCGCAGGATTGTGGTTTTGATGTCCCCGAGGAGGGCGATTATGGGGTCGGTTTCGCCTACTTGGCCAAGGACGAGGAACTTCAGGGCAAGCAGGTTGAAGCCATTGAGCAAGTCGTGGCTGAGGAGGGTCTCGGTTTTCTCGGATGGCGAAACGTTCCTGTGAAGAGCGACATCTTAGGCAAGGCTTCTTTTGAGTGCGAACCCTTCATGCGTCAGTTCTTTGTGAAGCGCAGTGAGCAGGGAGGGCGTGGAATTGCTTTCGAGAGAAAGCTCTACATTGTGCGTCGTGTAGTCAGTTTTCGGCTTCACTACGCTGAGGCCGAGCTTGCGGACGATTCGTTCCATCTGGCTTCCCTTTCCGCTCGCACCATGACCTACAAGGGCATGCTAACTACCGAGCAACTCGATAAGTATTTCCCTGACTTGAGCCATCCTGATATGGAGTCTGCACTCGCCTTGTCGCACTCCCGGTTCTCCACTAATACTTTTCCCAACTGGTTGCGGGCTCAACCGTTCCGCTACCTTTGTCATAACGGCGAAATCAATACTTTGCGCGGAAACGAGAATTGGCTTCATGCCCGACAAATGCAGCTGGCGAGCGAAGCTTTTGGAGACGACCTCAAAAAGCTCCTTCCAGTCATCCGCGAGGATGGCTCCGACTCCCAGAAGTTCGACAACTGTCTGGAGTTCCTCATCCTATCGGGGCGCAGTTTGGCCCATTCATTGATGATGATGATTCCCGAACCTTGGGAGCGTCACCAGAACATGCCGGAGTTCAAGAGGGAGTTTTATGAATACCACGCCTGCCTGATGGAACCGTGGGACGGTCCCGCTTCCATAGCCGTTTCCGATGGAGTTCAGGTTGGCGCAGTGCTTGACCGTAACGGGCTACGCCCCTCCCGCTACTATGTCACGGCAGACGACAAGGTGATCCTCGCGTCAGAGGTGGGCGTGTTGCCTTCCATCCAAACCTCCAACATCGTAAAGAAGGGCCGTCTCGAACCAGGACGCATGTTCCTTGTGGACATGGAACTCGGGCGCATCGTGGACGATACCGAGTTGAAGGAGGAAGTGGCCAAGGCCGCTCCCTATGGCCAATGGTTGCGGGACAACCTTTTCGATGCTCAGGACCTCCCCACCCCACAGCATTCCCACACCGACGACTTCTTTACCATCCTCACCCGCCAGAAGGCCTTTGGCTACAGCTTTGAGGACATGCGATTCCTCATCGGTCCCAGTGCCGGTTCTGGAAAACAGCCTCTCGGCTCCATGGGCAATGATGCCCCGCTTGCGGTCCTCTCCGACCAAACGCAGTCACTCTACAATTACTTCAAGCAACTCTTTGCTCAGGTGACGAATCCTCCGATCGATCCCATCCGAGAAGAACTCGTCACTGCCACCGTCAGCTTTGTTGGAACGGAAGGGGACCTTACCCAACCGGCACCCGAAAGTTGCCGCATGATAAAGTTCGAATCTCCTCTCGTGGATGATCCCGTTGTGGAGCAGATTCGTGAAATCGAACTTGAGGGCTTTCGCTCTACGACTCTCCCCATCGTCTTTGAACCCAGTGCCCAAGTTGGCGGCAAAGACTTGGAATCCGCGCTAGCCGCACTCTTTTTGGGAGCTGATTCCGCCATCGAGGACGGGGTTAACATCCTGATCCTTTCCGATCGCCAAGTTGGCTCTCAAAAGGCGGCAATTCCCGCTTTGCTCGCAGTAGCCGGTTTACATCACCACTTGATCCGCCAAGGTACTCGTACACGGGTTTCCCTCATCCTCCAGTCGGGGGAACCTCGCGAGGTGCAGCATTACGCTCTACTAATTGGCTACGGTGCCGACCTCATTAATCCTTACCTTGCCTTGGAGACTGTCCGCCACCTCATTGAGGAGGGGGGTCTCGACCTCGAGCCTGCCAAGGCTTGCGCCAATTTCCTGAAGGCCAATATCAATGGCGTCGTGAAGACCATGTCGAAGATGGGCATTTCCACGGTGGCTTCCTATCGCGGGGCACAGATTTTCGAGGCAATCGGATTGAATCAAGAGGTAATCGAAAAATATTTCACCAATACTGCATCCCGGGTTGAGGGCATTGGCTTGGACGCCATCTCTGAGGAGGCGCGTGTTCGTCATGAGAATGCCTTTGCTCCACGTCCTGACGAGAAGGCTGCGCCCCTAGATCCCGGAGGCATATACCAATGGAGAGTTAATGGCGAACGTCACCTCTTCAACCCAGTTACCATTCACAAGCTCCAGAAATCGACTCGTCTCGGGGACTTCGCTGTCTTCAAGGAGTATTCCGATACCATCAATGATCAGTCGAGAGAAACCTTTACGCTCCGTGGCTTGATGGAATTCAATGTGGATGAAAGCCAATCCATTCCAATTGAAGAAGTTGAGCCTGCTTCCGAAATCACCAAACGCTTCAAGACTGGAGCCATGTCCTACGGTTCTATATCCAAGGAGGCCCACGAGACCCTCGCGATAGCCATGAATCGAATTGGAGGAAAGTCCAACACGGGCGAGGGTGGTGAAGACGCCGACCGCTTTACCCCCGATCCGAACGGAGACAGTCGGCGTTCAGCCATTAAACAAGTGGCCAGCGGACGTTTCGGCGTTACAAGCTTCTACTTGGTCAATTCGGACGAGTTGCAAATCAAGATAGTTCAGGGTGCAAAGCCTGGCGAGGGTGGGGAACTTCCAGGGCACAAGGTACTCCCGCCAATTGCCAAGACCCGTGGAACCACTCCCGGAGTAGGTCTCATTTCTCCACCTCCCCACCATGACATCTATTCCATTGAGGATCTTGCCGAACTCATTCACGACCTAAAGAACTCGAATGTCAATGCACGCGTGAACGTGAAACTTGTATCAGCCGTGGGCGTGGGAACCATTGCGGCGGGAGTGGCCAAGGCTAAGGCCGATGTCATCCTTGTTTCTGGGTACGATGGTGGTACGGGTGCCTCGCCCCGTTCCTCTATCCAGCACGCCGGAGCCCCTTGGGAGTTGGGCGTGGCCGAAACAAACCAGACCCTCCTCCTCAACGACCTCCGAAGCCGTGTAGTGCTTGAGACGGACGGGCAGCTCAAGACTGGTCGCGACGTCGCCATCGCATGTCTGCTCGGAGCGGAGGAATTCGGCTTCGCAACGGCTGCCCTAGTCACACTCGGTTGTCTTATGATGCGTGTATGCCACAAGAACACCTGTCCCGTCGGGGTGGCTACCCAGGATCCGAGGCTTCGCGAAAAATTTCATGGGGGGGCAGATGCCGTCGTCAACTTCATGAACTATGTAGCCGAGGAGGTGCGTGAAGTCATGGCCAAGCTCGGATTCCGCACCATCAACGAGATGGTTGGACGAGCGGACAGACTCGAGATGCGTGAGGCCATCGAACATTGGAAGGCCAAGGGCCTAGACTACTCGCAGATTCTCTATCTTCCCGAGGTCGGCCCTGAGGTTGGCACTTACTGCCAAATGCAGCAGGACCATGTGCTCGAATTGGCTCTCGACAACAGGGAACTGCTTAAACGCTGTTCGCCCGCACTAGATAATCGTACGCCCGTGGAGTTCGATTTGCCTATAGTCAACACCGATCGTGTGGTCGGTACGATCACGGGAGCAGAGTTGTCGCGTCGCCATGGTCCCGACGGTTTGCCTGAGGACACCATCAAAATCAACTTTACCGGATCAGCTGGTCAAAGTTTCGCCGCCTTCTGTCCCAAGGGTATGACTCTCGCTGTGACAGGAGACACTAACGATTACTGTGGGAAGGGTCTATCAGGGGCAAAGGTCATCGTCCGACCACCCGAGGACTCGCCATTCGTCGCTCACGAAAACATCATAACTGGCAATGTCTGCTTCTACGGGGCTACTGGCGGCGAAGCCTATGTCGCTGGTGTTGCGGGCGAACGTTTCTGCGTACGTAATTCGGGCGTAGAGGCCGTCATCGAAGGCATCGGTGACCACGGTTGCGAATATATGACGGGTGGACAGGTCATCTGTCTCGGAAGCACGGGTCGCAACTTCGGCGCAGGCATGTCCGGAGGGATTGCCTATGTTCTCGACGAGGAGGGTGACTTCTTGAAAAAGCGTCTCAACCACGAGATGGTGAAGGTTTATCCTCTCATGGAGTGTGACGACGATGAAATCGCTTCCGTCAAGTCCCGTATCGAGAAGCATGTCGCTTTCACAAACTCCAAACGTGGGCAAGCCATTCTTGGAGAATGGAACGCCTTTCTCGAAAAGTTCGTCAAGGTTATGCCTGAAGATTATGAGCGGGTTCTAAATGCCATGAAGCGGGCAGAAGAACGTGGCCTTGAGGGCGACGAAGCAATTCAGGCCGCTTTCGAGGAAAACGTTGCTGCCGGCCATTGAGCTCCTGACTCCTGAACCACGCCAAATATTCACCCTCGACTTTGTTTTAACATGGGAAAACCCACAGGTTTTTTGGAATACGAGAGGCGACCAATTTCTGACCGTCACCCGCTAGAGCGCATCAAGGACTGGAACGAGATCCACGAGCCTTTTGATGAGAATAAAATCCGTACCCAAGGAGCCCGCTGCATGGATTGCGGTACTCCGTATTGTCATACCGGTATGCTACTCAGCAACATGGCCAGTGGTTGTCCCGTAAACAACCTTATCCCTGAGTGGAACGATCTTGTCTACAAGGGCAAATGGCGAGAAGCTCTCGACCGTCTACATAAAACGAATAACTTTCCCGAGTTCACTGGTCGGGTCTGCCCCGCTCCCTGTGAAGGGTCCTGTGTGCTCGGCGTAATTGAGCCTCCCGTTACCATCAAGAGCATCGAGTGCGCCATCATCGACAAGGGTTTTGAGGAAGGCTGGGTCACTCCCCAACCACCCAAGGAACGTACCGGCAAGAAAGTAGCCGTCGTCGGTTCCGGCCCCGCCGGCATGGCGGCCGCAGACCAGCTCAACAAGGCGGGCCACCACGTTACCGTTTTCGAGCGAGCCGACCGTATCGGTGGACTTCTCATGTACGGCATCCCAAACATGAAACTAGAGAAGCAGGTCGTTCAACGCCGCGTAGACCTCATGGCTGAGGAGGGAGTCGAGTTCAAGACTGGTGTGGAAGTGGGCAAGAATTACTCTGCCAAGCAACTCGTCAATGAGTTCGATTCAGTAGTTCTCTGTTGTGGCGCCACCAAACCGCGAGACCTTCCTATCGAGGGCCGCGAACTGCAGGGTGTTCACTTCGCCATGGATTTTCTTACTCTTAACACCCAAGGTGTGCTTGAGGCTAAGGATGTTACCGCCTTTGAGACCGCCGCCAAGGGCAAGGATGTCGTTGTCATTGGCGGGGGAGATACCGGGACGGATTGTGTGGGCACTTCCGTCCGGCATGGGTGTCAAAGTATCACACAGTTGGAAATCATGCCTCGTCCGCCCGACGAGCGAGCCTCCAACAATCCTTGGCCCGAATGGCCCAAGACCTACCTCCTCGACTATGGTCAGGAGGAGGCAAAGGAAGTCTTTGGCCAAGATCCTCGCCAATACCTCGTCTCCACCAAGAAATTCATCGGCGACGAACAGGGTCGTCTTTCTGGCTTGCGAGTTTGTGACATCGAGTGGAAAGAGCAGGACGGCCGTTTTTCTCCTCAGGAAGTCATTGGCTCTGAACGCGAAATTTCGGCACACCTTGTCCTTCTTGCCATGGGTTTTCTGGGCCCCGAGGACGCCATTGCTGAGGAGCTCGACCTCGAGCGTGACGCTCGCTCCAACGTGAAGGCCGAGTACGGAGAATTCGCTACCAGTGTGGAGGGTGTCTTTACGGCAGGCGATATGCGTCGCGGTCAGTCACTTGTCGTTTGGGCCATCAACGAAGGTCGGGCTGCCGCCCGCGAATGTGATCGCTATCTCATGGGCGAAACCACGCTTCCATGAACCGAATGCAAGTCGTCTGCCTTGACCTTGAGGGTGTTCTTGTCCCCGAAATCTGGATAGCCTTTGCTGAGAAAACCGGCGTGGAAGCCCTCAGGCGTACTACTCGCGACGAGCCGGACTACCATGTCCTCATGCGCCATCGGCTCGGAATTCTCGCTGAGCATGGTTTTACTCTCTCCCAAATGCAGGATGTCATTTCCACCCTTGAGCCTCTCCCTGGAGCTCTCGACTTTCTCGACAAGCTCCGTTCCAAGTATGAACTCATTGTTCTTTCCGACACTTTCAGCCAATTCGCGGGTCCACTACTGAAGCAACTTGGCCGCCCCACTCTTTTTTGTCACGACCTCGAAGTCGGCGCAAACGGCCAAATCATCGACTACCGCCTCCGTATCCCCGACCACAAGTGCAAGACCGTCCAGCACCTCCAGCAGCTTAACTTCGAGGTTATTGCTGCTGGAGACAGCTATAACGACCTAGGCATGCTCAAGACCGCAGACCACTGCATTCTTTTTCGTCCACCCGACTCGCTTGCCAATGAGCATCCCGAGTTCCTCGTCGTCCGTGAACACCATGAACTTCTCGCCCACATCGAGGCGCTCTCCCAATGATCACTGTTATTTCCGGCACCAATCGTAGAGGTGGTGTCTCAGCCCAAATTTCCGCTTTCGTGGCCGAAATCTACGCCAGCCTAGGTGCCGATGTTGATCTCCTCGACCTTGCAGAGCTTCCTCTCGAAACCCTATCTCCTGACGCCTATGTCGAGAAACCTCCCCGTGTCCTCGATTTCATCGACCAAATCCTTGCTTCATCTGGTCTTGTCGTCATTGTTCCTGAGTACAACGGAAGCATGCCCGGCGTCCTCAAGCTCTTCATTGATATGCTCCCCTTTCCCGAAAGCTTCGAGGACCGCCCCGTCAGCTACATCGGACTCGCCGCCGGCCAATTCGGTGGTCTTCGCCCAGTCGAGCATCTCCAGCAAGTCTTCGGCTATCGCAACGCCCTAAACTTTCCTCGCCGTGTCTTTATCCCCGCCGTCGGTTCCGTCGTGAAGGCCGAGGGCGGACTCTCTGCCAGTGACTACGCCGATCGCCTCCGCGAACAAGCCCAAGCTTTCCTCGCCTACTGCCGTGCCGTCGGAAAACTCGGGGATTGAGATCAAAACGCCCGTTCCTGAAAAATTCCCACTTCCCTAAAGCCGATTCTCTCGTACAGGTTTCGTCCCCCACCGTATTCGCTAAATAGACAACAC
>CAZWTI010000104.1:0-2665 GCA_964637065.1 uncultured Puniceicoccaceae bacterium | reverse complement strand
GCATCCGCACAAGGACAAATCCCCGATTACGCCGCCGGGTCTCGCTCCCGAAATCACCTCGCCCAAGCTTAGCTACGCCTATCCCATTCCCGTCGAACAAGCCTTTCGCAAGGTAGATGCAAACGTATCCGTAACCGGCTTCGATATCTCCGACCTAAACGTGACCAACGCCGTCGTCAGCGATTTCAACGGTTCCGGTCACACCTATGGCTTCAAGTTGACTCCTGTTTCGGATCCGGCTGCAATCACCATTTCGATTCCTGCCGGGGCTGCGATCGGGGAAGGAAATGCCTCCTTGGACTTTTCAGACTTAATCCATTTCCGCTTTGCTCCGGACACCCGTTCCGACAGTCTCGAGGGATGGTGGAAGTTTGACGATGGTTCGGGCATCACGGCCATAAACTCGGGATCCTCAGGCACTGCCAAGAACGCAACCCTGCTGGATGCTTCTTCTTTCGTTTCAGGCGGCAAGTACGGTGGAGCCGTCGAAATCTCCGCCAGCAACACCAATTCCAGGATTGAAGTTGCCGGCAATGGGCTGGACATCGGGAGCAAATCAACCCTCACCGCTTGGTTCAAGGAGTTGTACCCCTTGGGTTTTTGGCGATGTCTTTTCCGAGGCGTCGGGGGAGACTATCAAGTCATGATCCAGAACAGTTCAAACAAACTGGGCATTTTTCATGAGGCAGACGGCTTTCGCTCCAGTGGAGCTGACCTTGTTGCGGGCAATTATTTTTCCGAATGGCACCACATTGCAGCCGTTGGTTCAGACGGCACGACCAAGTTTTACGTCGATGGACAATTCGTCGGCACGTCCGACAGGCAGTCTACCACCGACGTCTGGCGCATAGGCAATCGGAACGGTCTGCGCTTCGCAAAATTCCTCGACGACGTTCGCGTCTACAGTGATGCTCTTCCCGCCGAAGCCATTGCCGCAATATATAATGGCGAAGGTCTGCCGGCCATTTCCGGACCGTCCATCGCTTCGGCCAATCCCAATACAGTCTTAACTCTCGCCTACTCCGCAGTGGTGCCAAGCCCGATCTTTCCGGCAACTTGGTCCGCCACGGGCTTGCCTTCGGGGCTGGATATCGACGCCTCTACCGGCGTTGTTTCCGGAACCCCGACGGGAACGCCCGACGCGAACGGAACGACAACGGTCGCAACCATTACCGCAAGTAATGGCTACGGAGCCAACTCGCTCTCATTGTCGATCACCCTTTACCCCTTGCCGGAATCCGTCACTGCGGGAGACGCTGCCGACGTCTCCCTCTACGGCGCCAAACTGACGGGAACGCTGGCCGACTCCACTGGCACCGACTGCACCGTGACTGCCTACTTCGACACTACCGACAAGGGCGCAAACCCATCAGCCTGGGCTCATTCCTTTCCCTTGGGCATAACTCCACCCGGTTCCTTCGGTCGCGAAATCAGCGGTCTCGCAGTCGGCGCATCCTATAAGTTCCGTTTCTCTGCATCAAACGCCGGAGGTGGTCTGGTCTGGTCCGACTCGAAGTCCTTCACCACCGTCTCCAGCCTATCCTTGCCAAGCATCGGAGAGCTCAACGCCAGCGTCGTGACCCACGCCGCCGCAACCCTGAATGGTCTGATTAAATCCACGGGCGGGGAGAACCCCACCGTCAGCATAGTTTGGGGTGACGAGGATCGGGGAACCACCCTTGCCGCTTGGGACAAGTTCGTTCCCTTGGGAAGACATGGAGGCGGGTCCTTCTCTACTACTGTTTCGGGCCTGCAGAAAGGCAAACTATATTTCTTCAGGGTCGCCGCAGAAAATTCGGTCGGATCGATCGTCTCGCAAAACATAGGCGTTTTTACGCCGCAACCTGAAATCCCGGTACCCGGACTCTGGGAATATTGCTTCAACGGAACCTTCAGCGACACCAACCTTGACCCGATCGACAGTGGTTCCGGCTATCTGACTGCGGGTCTCGTCCCGATAAAGACAACCATTTGGTCGTCCAACCAGAACTTCGACTTCAGCGAGAACGCCATGAAGGGAAGGAGCAGTGGACAGTTCGCAAACGACTACTACGGCATGGCATGGTCCGGCGCGCTGGTGGTGGGCGGCAGTTCGCCGGTCGACGCGGGCGAAGTGTCGTTCGGCTCTCGCAGCGACGACGGATCCGTGGTCTGGATCGACGTGAATCGCAATGGCGTTTTCGAGGGAAGCGAGCTTGTTGTCGACAACAAGGGTCTTCACGGAAACGTCAATCGCGCCGGCACGGTCAGCTTGACCGAAGGCAATTACAAGTGGGCTGCGGGCATCTATGAACTCGATGGCGGAGCATACATGGGCGTTCGGTGGAAACAGGGCGCGGAGGCAGACTACAACAACATGTCTTTCGCCAATCCCGGCAACGGGATGTTCCAGACTGCGGCGACTTTCCCGGTCAAGAGCATCACCAGTCCCACTACGGCAAGCGGCTCAGTCGGCCCTCCCTTCAATTTCCAAATCACCACAAACGTCGCGAATCCTCTTTTCTCTGCCTATAACTTACCGCCCGGAGTGATCTGCAATCCCAGCAACGGATTAATCACGGGGATCCTGCAGACCGGCGGAGTCTATAACGTCACGGTCGCCGCTGAAGGGACAACCAACACCGTTACCGGAACCCTCGTCATAACCATCCCCACGACCGCGCCA
>CAZWTI010000103.1:0-2905 GCA_964637065.1 uncultured Puniceicoccaceae bacterium | reverse complement strand
CGAGGTGGCGCAGGTAGGCCCGGGAGAATTCTCGGGAAGCGAAGCAGTCGGTTTCCTCGTCGAGAGGGGAATCGTCCTCGCGGAAGCGTTCGTTGAGCAGGTTGAGAAGACCGTCGGCGGTGAAGGCGGTGCCGTGGCGGGCTCCGCGGGTGGGCATGACGCAGTCGCACACGTCGGCTCCGAGGGCGACCATCCGCAGGAGCTGGACGGGCGTGCCCACACCCATGACGTAGCGTGGTTTTTCCTTCGGAAGCATGGCGGTGGTCCGGGCGACCTGCTCCAGCATTTCCTCTTCCGTCTCGCCCACGCTTACGCCGCCCACGGCATAGCCGGGAAAGTCGAGGGCGAGGAGTTCCTCGGCGGAACGTCGGCGGAGGTCCTCGAAGCGACCGCCCTGCACGATGCCGAACAGGTTGCGCCCCTCCTCCGGTGCGGAGGTGGCGTTCCATGCCTCGGAGCAGGCCTTCGCCCAGAGGGAGGTGCGGCGGACGGCTTCCTCCACATCCTCGCGAGAGGCCTCGGCGGGTGGGCACTCGTCGAGGCACATGGCGACGTCTGAGCCGAGGGCATCCTGCGCGGCGATGGATTCGCGGGGGCCGAGAAAGATCTCGGTTCCGTCGAGATGGGAGCGAAAGGCGACTCCCTCGTCGGTAAGCTTGCGCAGTTTGGCGAGACTGAAGACCTGAAAGCCTCCGCTGTCGGTGAGGACGGGACCGTTCCAATTCATGAACTTGGAAAGGCCGCCGCGGGCCCGAATTAACTCGGGGCCGGGTCGGAGGTTGAGGTGGTATACGTTGCTCAGGATAATGCGGGCCTTCACCACTTCGCTCAGGTCGTGTGGCAAGACGCCCTTTACCGTTCCCTGCGTGCCCACGGGCATGAATGCAGGAGTGGGAACTTCTCCGCGAGGCAGGCGCAGGAGGCCCGCCCGGGCATCGGTGGCGGGATCGGCTTCCTCGACGAGGAAGGGCTCGGCCTGTTTTTTTGGATTCAAGGGAATATGGGTTCTCGCGAAGTTTTTCCTTCACTCGCATGGGGATGCGCCTTTATTTAGCAAGGACTTGACCTCCTTCGCTACACCAAAGATGCATTCACTGCCAAAGATAAAACGTCTCTTCGTCGTGGTGCTTCCTGTAGTGGCGACCTTCGCCATGGTCCTGCAGGGGCACGCCCAGAAGACTGTCGTGGGTGTGGTGAAGGGAGCTCCCGCCGCGGTTCCCGTAGGCCCCAAGCCCGTCTTCCCCGTGAGCGATGCCGTGGTGAAGAGCATATCCAATGCCGGGGCGGTGATGTCTGCTCAGCGCTTGAGCGTGAATCTGAACGACGCGATAGCCCTTAAGTTGTTGCAGTTGAGCGAACGCCTCAACCCGGCTAATGAAAGGGTTCTCTACCTGAAGGGATTGATGGAGGCCAAGCAGGCGATACCTCCCGGAGTATTCGGCGGTCGCGTAGATGAGGGAGCTTTTTCCAAGTACCTGCTCGACTTGGCGAAGAAACAAAAGCGCTCCTTCTTTCAGGTGCTGTGTTACAGCGTGGTCGGGTTGCTTCAGCCAAGCGAGCGCACGGTTATCATCGCGTTGCACAAAATCCGCCAAGTCGGAATATCGACCGATTTCGACAGCGCCTTGCGCCAGCTTAGCCTCCCCTTTCCCATACACTTGTTCAAGGATCCCCTGCCCCCCGCCCTATCGGCAACTTCGGCGAAGCGCATTGCCGAGGGCGCGGTAAGGATTGCCGAGCGGGAATTCCTGACGAGTCGGCGTAATCCAAAGGGCCTGCAAATGCTGCAGTTCGCCAAGGCCATTCACCCTGCCAATGAAAACGCCTTGCTTCTGGAGGCCTTGCTGACCTCCGGGCAGCCGATCAACGGCATCTTCACGGAAGTCACCGAGCAGGCATTCTTCGGTTACCTGAACCAGGCGCTGGAGACAGCCAAGGACAAGAACCTGCTTTTGCTTTTGCATACCGTGATTCTGCTCTACAACCCCACCTCCTTCAAGTCGGTGGTGGCCATACAGAACGCGAAGAAGGGAAACCTTCCAACGGACTTCAGGAATGCCTTGGCCCGCTTCAACCAATCGCGGGCGATGGCCGTCAGGGGGGCCTCCAGCCCTAATCTCGAGCGACCTACGAATCCGCCGAGTCTTTCCCTCGATGCTCGTCTCAGGAACAGCGAGATGGTAAGTCTTCTCACGGGGAGGAAATGGACTCTTTACGAAAGATCCGGGGGCGAGCAATGGTTCTTCGAGTTCAGCACCATCGGGCCGGTATCCAATGCCCAAGGCAGGTGCTTAGGGAAGCGTGGGGTCAAGCTTCATCATTGGAGACAATGGATGATTCGCAACGGCGTGCTGGTCATTGACGGCAGGGCCAAGTATGTCTTCGACAACGTTACCATGCAGTGGAAGCAGTCCGACGGAGGCACTTCATTCCTTCGCTGATTCTTACTCGCGGGTTACACTCCACATTTTCTAGCTTTCGGTGATCCCTTGTCGGTGAATGGTAGCGGATTCGACGTGGTGGGCGACCTGCACGGACACGCTGGTCAACTTCACCGGCTATTGGCGAAACTTGGCTACTTGCGGAAGACCTCGCTCGACCCTTATGTCCATCCCGATGGCAGGAAGGTCGCCTTCGTGGGGGACTTCATCAATCGTGGACCCGATGGGGGAGAAGTCCTACAGGTGGTTCGTTCCATGACGGAGGCCGGTACGGCCTTGGCCGTCCTTGGGAACCATGAGTTCAATCTCTTCACTAACGCTTTCCTAGGCAGGCATCAACCGCCTGCTGAATGTGGTGGACATCTGGATTGGCTGCGCGCCCTCCCCTTGTCGCTTGAGACGGCGGGGTTGCGGGTCGTCCATGCCGCTTGGCATCCTTCATCCTTGAAGGTGGTTGAGGGACG
>CAZWTI010000102.1:0-2873 GCA_964637065.1 uncultured Puniceicoccaceae bacterium | reverse complement strand
CAGCGTATCCAAGGTCAGCGCCGAACAAATTTTCTATATGCGTCAACGCGGTTTGTCGGAAGCACAAGCCGTAAGTCTAAGCGTAAATGGTTTCGTGAACGACCTCATTCGGGAATTCCCTATGGAATATAGCGTCGAGCTCAAAAGGCTCATCGATCTTGAGATGGAAGGTTCCGTGGGTTAGCTGATTCGCGATACTGACCATGAACCCTGTGCAAACCCCTACGCCGAACGATGTCGGCGTTGACGGAAGCTTTGCTGATGAAGCGATGTTCGAAGCATTCGCCAAAAAACGTTCTTGGGAACCGGGCTGGTTGGCTGAAAAACGGCGAGAAGCTTGGGAACGCTTCCGCTCACTCCCACCCACATATGGAAAAGACGAACGGTGGCGCTTTTCTCCTCGAAACCGCCTCTCTCTAACCGGCTTCTCCATTGCTAATGGGAAAGAGATCCCAGACCCCTCTGCAATCGAGATAAAGGATCCAGATCTCGCAGCAAAGGGAGTCATACACGGTTCACTCAACGAGGTTCTAATGAACCAACCCGACTTACTCAAGGATCTGGCCAACCAATCCGGACCTAATCTCGGAGCGGATTCCGTTCAGCTTCTTACGGAAGCCTTTTCGGAGGATGGCATGGTACTGCGTGTTCCACAAGGTGTACACATCGAACAACCAATCGTAGTTCGGCACAAAGCCCCTCCGCCGGGACAAGTTCGCTTTCATAGAACACTTTTCGTACTTGAGGAAGGCGCCTCCGCCACCCTCTTGGAAACCTTCCATTCCCAAGAAGAAGAGGACTGTTCAGTCATTTGCTCAAGTGCAAACGTCATCGCGAGACCAAATGCACAAGCCAGAAGAATCCTTCTGCAAGACCTGAACTTAAAGTCCTCTTTTTATCAACTGGACACAAACGAGGCACATAGAGATGCCGGGATTCGATGCTGTTCGCTTCACATCGGTTCGGCTCAGAGCCGTTTTGAAAACTTGGCCAAAATAGTAGGAGAGGGAGCCGATCTGGAAATGCTTGGACTGGCGATAGGTTCGGGGAAGCAACTTTTTGACCAAAGGACAAGGCAACTACACATCGCCCCCAATGGTCGTTCTAATCTTCTGTACAAGAACGCCCTGTTGGATGATTCGAAGGCTGTTTTTTCCGGCCTGATAAAAGTTGATGAAACCGCCCAACAAACAAACGCATATCAAACAAACAGAAACCTACTCCTTAGCCCTTCGGCGGAGGCAGATTCCCTTCCCGGACTCGAAATCCTCGCCAATGAGGTAAAGTGCAGTCACGGAGCCACAACCGGAGAAATTGACGAAGAGCAGCTTTTCTACCTCCGTAGTCGAGGCATTCCAAAGAATTCGGCTGAGGAACTTCTCGTTTTCGGCTTTCTCGAAGAAGTGCTGGAAGGCTTGCGAAACGAAGAATTAGCTGAAATACTGCGCGAGCACATCCAGACTAAATTCAATTAAAACAATTTGAGCCCATTTCCATGCAACACGAGGAAAGAGAATTGAAGCGTGATGTTCAGGCCACCCTGATTCCTCACGGAGAACCCTATCCCTTGGAAAAAGGTTCAAAGGTTACCATAACGCACAAACTAGGTGGCAACTTTACCGTCATGACCCTCAACGGCATGTATCGCATATCCGCAGAAGATGCCGACGCACTGGGCGAAGAAGTGGTAAATAACGAAGACGAAACAGGTCAAACGAATGAACTCGCTAATCAGGATGCAATTCGTGATGCCCTTCGCTCCGTCTTTGATCCGGAAATTCCCGTAAACATTGTTGATCTTGGATTAATCTACAGGATCGACATCGAGGAAAATGACGAAGGGAAACGTTTAGTCTCCATCGATATGACGCTCACCGCTCCGGGATGCGGAATGGGGCCGGTCATTGCAGAAGACGCCAAAGGCAAGGTCAACAAACTTCGGGGAGTGGACGAGGCAGTCGTGGAAATCGTTTGGGATCCACCTTGGACCCAAGACTTGATTTCAGAAGCGGGAAAAATGGAATTGGGTCTGCTTTGACGCGCAATTTTTTATCTTTTGCCTTGTACCTAATCGGATTCGTCCTTTTCTCCGCTCAAGGAAAACCATGAGCGAAAAAAGAAAACCATCTTTTGCCCTTGGCTGTGACCATGCAGGTTTTCTCTACAAGGAAGCCATCAAAAAGTATCTCCTTAAGAACGAATACGAAGTAAAGGACTTCGGCACCTTTTCAGAGGAATCCGTGGATTATCCACAATATGTCAAGCCTGCCGCAGAAGCCGTGGGGACAGGCCTTTGCGATCTCGGGGTCGTACTTGGAGGAAGCGGCAACGGCGAAGCCATGGCAGCCAACAAGGTGACGGGGGTTCGTTGCGCCATATGCTGGTCGGAGGAAACGGCCCGCTTGGCAAAAGTGCACAACGACGCAAACATAATCTCGCTTGGCGAACGTCAGATCACAGAGAAATTAGCCATAGCAATCGTGAAGGAATGGTTGAACGCAACTTTCGAGGGTGGTCGTCACGCTCGCCGAATAGGCATGCTCGACTAATTGGGTCAATTCACTTAGCATTGCATCTTTAAAATTTCAAATGAGTGAAGAGAAAGAAAAGAAACCTGATTCCATCGCGGAAATTATTCAGAAAAAATTTCTGGAACAACGAAAAGTTTTTCTTTGGGGTGAGGTCAGTGACCGCTCCGCACGAGACGTAACGGAAAAGTTCCTCTATCTAGAGGCAACCGATCCTGGCAAAGAAATCATCTTTTATATAAATACACCCGGAGGATCCATCACCGCCGGAATGGCCGTTTTCGACACGATGCAGCTTATCAGCTCCCCCATCACGGTTGTAGTCACGGGTATGGCAGCCAGCAT
>CAZWTI010000101.1:0-4259 GCA_964637065.1 uncultured Puniceicoccaceae bacterium | reverse complement strand
TTTGTCAGCGAAGACTTAAGCGCCGCGATATCCTCCGTGTTCTGGATGGTGATCCCGAATTCCCCGATGGCAGCCCCCAATCCTAGAACGGTACCAATGAAACCGAGCACGGGAATAGCCCAGTTGAAACCATTGATCAGGCTGTAACTAGCCAAAACCTGATCCTCGTCGATCGAGGCCTGGGCGTTCGTCAGGCTAGCCACCTCGGAAATCTCTCCGATGTTCTGAAGGTTGGAAAGAGCCACGTCTATGCGGTTGAGAAGCAAATAATGCTTGGGGTCATCCACTTGGCTTCGAATCCGAAGCAAGGCGTCGCGGGCCGTGGCGTTGTTCAGAAAAAAGTTCGGATCCTGTGGAATAAGGTTTAGGGTTAGAATCTTCCGCTGAAAAGCTACCTTGCGACCCTTGACGAACAGGATGGTAATGGACCAGAAGAACAGTAGGGAGATGCCAGCCGCCATGACGTATCCGCCAATACCTCGATTGATAAACTTGTCGGCAAACTCCTTATGGATGGGTACGGGCTTGGGTTGTTCCTTAGTGGAACCGTCCTCCATCGTGACGGTCTCCATATTATTCTCCTTCCACTCCTGCGGAGTTCCCGAGTCGCCGATAATGAATTCGAGCACCACGAAAAACAAGGTTGCGAAGATAAGTCCCACCAAAAAGGTGAAGAAGGCGTTGGTGTCTGTAAACCGGCCCCCGCTGAAACCGAGCTTCTGCTCGATGTCCTGCGTGGTCCAACTAAGTTCCGGTTCGTCGAATCCTACTCCTGTGTCGGCCATGATTTGCTGTGCTGAATTTTAGGTGAAGGTTGAAAAATAAAGTTAGCGAAAGGTCGAGTTATTCGTCGGGGTTTTCCTCGCCCCCATCTTCCGGGATTTCGAAGACTTCCTCATCAGACTTGGTCCGCACCAAGGTACCGCAGGCAAGATCGTGCAGACCTTGCCGACGACGGGTGACGAAGACAATAAAAGGCAAGACCAAGGTGAGTGCAAAGAGGCTCTTGAGCAGGGCCCTCCCCGTAGCTCGTCCAAACCCAATTCCGTGACCACCTTCCGCAGTAACGACTTGAACCTTGACCACGCGATGACCGATCGCACCCGAAGCCTTGGAGGACTCGGTAAGGGCGAAATAAATCCAACCGAAGAGGAGGTGAACAACAATGACTGCAATAACCTTGATCCAAGTATCGGTCTCCCCACCCAGCCCAAAAGTGATACCGATAACGGCACCCAGAACGGCTCCCAGAACGGCCCAATCGATTAATGCAGCAAGCGCTCTTGGACCGTGATCTGCAAGACCTGCGGTCTCGGGATCCTGTTCTTCATCCTCGGGTGTAAGGGGCTCGAACTCACGATCAGCCTCTTCTCTCGTCGCCTGAGTCGCTGCTACCGCAGGAGTGGCGGAGACTGGCGGAGTCGGTGGAGCGGAAGCAGGAGCAGGTGGCGGCTTGGGAGGTGGAGGGGCGGCGGCGCCGAGGGACTCGATACCCTCCGAAACACCAGGAATCGACGAAAGAGGCACCCATTCGGGCAAACCTTGGAACCAGACCATATCGGAAAAACGAAGATTGCCCGCCTTGAGATAATCTTTGATCTCCTTGATAAGGTAAGGCCCAAACTCTTGACCCGCACGATTCACGCGAATTTCCATGGCGGGACCAGGCTCAGGCACCTCGATTGGTTCGGGTTCAGGGTCGGGTTCCTTTTGCTCTTCTGTCCCCTCCTCCTAGCCGGCAGCTTCCTTTTCCACCTCCTCAAAAGCCTTCTCCACATTCTGCTCGGGCAGTTCCCCCAGCTCGCGCTTGTCAACGAAATCGGCCACGGTCACCCATTCCTGAGCAACCTTCACCTTGTGGATCAGGCTTAGCTCCTTCATGCGAAGCAAATCGATGATCTCGACTGCCGTGTAGGGACCCTCCTCGTGTCCTCTCTTAGAAACTGTGTACTTTTCCGTGTAACTCATGGTCAATTTCCGAATTCGAAGGGCAGCAGGTCTTCAAGCTTCCCGTAGGTGCCGGGGGGAACTCCAGCGGACGCATAGCTTTGTTTGTAAAGTTGGGCCATGTCCCTATCCACGGTAAGAAGTGGGCTGAAAGGAGCCACCTGCGAACCCGTTGCGCCGGCCACTGCGTTATTAGGCTCCATGCGCTGCAATGCAAAACCCCCACCACCAGGTCTGCCCAAACCCCATACAAAGGGCGGCGGCGAGCCTGTGAACTTCGGCTTGCCGGCGGCATCCACATAGCCAGCATAACGAAAACCCACACTGGCGAGCGCCTTGAGGATACCACTGTTAAGCTTGGCTTCACCGGCATAACTTCGGTTTCGCAAACCTTGATACAAAATGGCCAAGGCACCCTCAATGGGTTCGAAATTCTGCCGATTCATCCAGTCGCCGGGCTTGAGACGAGCGCCCGATTTCTTTTTTAGTTCATCGTAATCCCGAGCCAGGTTCTTGCTCAGGACTCCACCCCATTCGTCGGGTCTCTTCAGGATAAGTTCGCAAATCTCGGCGTGAAGGAAACCCTTGAACAACGGCGAAAGATTATTCTGTCGAAGGACGAGCTCGAGCAAATCAAGCAAGGAACCATCAATAGAACGCGTGTTTTTGTCGAGTCTTCGTTCGAGCTGAAATTGTACGAAATGAGACTCCGGGGTGAGTTGCCCTTCTTCCGCCACATGGCCCTTGATGCCGCCATTGAATTCAAGCGACTCAAAGAGACGGCCTTGGGCTGCCCCATTCAGCAGGAAGTTGCCTTGCTGAATGATTTGGACGGAAGGGTTGGGAATGGGCTGCCCCTGATCGTCGAACTTCTTGGGGATGCGTTCCTCTTGGACCTGCCCGATCGAGGTCAGCATGGTGACCAAGGTCTTGTTGGTGGTGTATTTCCTTGCCCCTCCCGTGCCGGCGGTAACGGCAACAGGCTGGCACTCGTAAAGCTTGTAGTACCAAACGTCGCGCATGTTGCCCTCGGCAATCGCGGCGGTGAGACGATCGAATTCCTTTCGCGACTCCTCAGGTTGAAGCCCGATCTTCCCTTCCTTGATTTTGGCCCAGAGTTCCTTGTGACCCTTAAAGATGAGCTTGGTCTGAAGCTGTCCCTTTTGGTGCTCAAAAAGGACGCGATGAGTGGTCACATCGCGGACGAGATTTAGAGTGGCCGGATCATAAGACTAGGCCCTAAGGATTTGGTCGAGATTGGCAAAGTACTCCTCCAGCCCGGCAGCCTTGCCAAGACCGCTCTTGGCCGCTCCCGCCTCCCCCAAGCGACCCAACGCCTCCCCGTGTGCTTCCATCAATTGGCCAAGTCGACGAGTCTGTGAGGAACTTAGTTTCAATTGCTGCGTGGTACCCTTGTTCAGGGCCGAGACAGATTTAAGAAGTTCACTCATTTGTCCCAACTGTTCACGAGCATTCTGCACGTTTCCGGCTTGGACAGCCTTACCTATCTGCTCGGCACGATCCAGCAACTCGTCCACCTTCGAACCTTGGTTATTTTCCACCTCTCTGGAATAAGCTCGCCAGGTGCTGCGAAGCCTACGCATGGCATCTCTCACCTTGCCATAGTTTGCCGACCCAACGGATTTGGAATTGGAGAATTCCTTGGTCGCCGCATCAAGCTTGTCGATGTACTCGTCTTGAGCGAGAATGCCGTGGTTCACCTTGCCGGAATCACGAAAATCCTTCACTGCCTGAATCAACTGTTTGTCGAAAGAAAGGATGTCATCGTACATTTTACGAAAACGACTGCGCTCACGTTCAACTCCATCCTCGTTCTCGGCCACCTCACGACTAATTTTCTGCAGTAGATCAGCTTCCAATAGCTGTTCCTGAAAACGAAAATAGTCCACCTTGTCGAGGGGTAGATCCTTACCATTCTCGTCCTTTTTCAATCTAGGCGCTTCTTGAAACAAATCCATGAACCTGGTCGCGTCCTTTGCGCCAAAGTCCGGATCGTTACGCAAGTCTTCCAAGACGTTCTCGCACATCTTCGCCGCAACGCCATAGCGACCCTTCCTTATCTCGACTTGTTCGAGGAAGGGAAAGGACACTTTCTTGTTTTGAGTGACGAGAAGAAATTGATCCTGCGACTTGCCGCGAAAAACACCCTTCTCGTGGGTAATCAAGTTGTTCTTGGCATCCTCAAAAGTTTTATCGACGGCTTGACGAAGAAGTTTCTTCACCTCGACGTCCTCGAGGAAGTCGCCGTAATCCGCGGAGTAAGCCGAAAGCTTTTCCCACTGGAAAACGGG
>CAZWTI010000100.1:0-3238 GCA_964637065.1 uncultured Puniceicoccaceae bacterium | reverse complement strand
GATTGTCCCATTTCAAAATGTTATACGTTCGATCAGTTTACAGAGATCTTCCGAGGCGCGGGATTTAGGTGCGAAGATAAGGGTGCATCAATATCATTAACAGAGTTAAAGTTACTGAATAAGAGATACGATGCTATCGGGGAAAAAAAACTATCAAGAAAGCACCGAGATTTTCTTTCTAGCTTAACATTTGATAATCGAGGGACCCCTCTCTACTTGGGAGAAGTGGCTGGTATCAACGGTTGCTACAAATTTAGAAAAGTGGCTCAATGAATAAAAGAATACTTGTTACGGGAGGATGTGGTCAGATCGGGTCTCATGTATCCGAAATGTTGTTGGTGCGAGGGGATGAAGTTGTCGTTATCGACAACTACGCTACTGGCAGGCGAGAACATCTACCTGCTGATCACGCACGCTTGACCCTTGTAGAAGGTACCATCGCGGACAAGGCGTTAGTGGATAAGATCGTAGCTGATTTTCGACCCGATGCTATCGTTCATACTGCCGCCTCATACAAAGATCCCGACGACTGGCACAACGACACACTTACCAACTGTGTCGGAGGCGCCAATCTCGTTCGTGCCGCCCTCGATAACGAGGTCTCTCGCTTCATCTACTTCCAGACCGCGCTCTGCTACGGTGTAAAGCCCCTCGAACAGCCAATCACCCTGAACCATCCAAAGCTTCCCGCAAATTCCTCATACGCCATCTCGAAGACTGCCGCCGAGGACTATATCGAAATCTCGGGACTCGACTACGTCACCTTCAGGTTGGCCAACGTCATTGGTCCCAGAAACGTGTCCGGCCCTCTTCCCATCTTCTATCAAAGGCTTTCCGACGGAAAGAAATGTTTCGTCACTACAGCCAGGAGAGATTTCGTCTACGTCGGCGATCTTTGCCAGGCGGTGCTTCGAGCCATCGACGGGGTGGGTTCCGGAGCCTACCATTTTTCGTCGGGCCAGGACGTAGCCATCAAGGAACTTTACGATGCCGTAGTCGACGCCATGGAACTACCCGAGTATCCCGAGCCTGACGTTCGTGAAATCAGTCCCGATGACGCTCCCTCCATTCTACTCGATCCGACCCGCACTTTCGCTGACTTCGGCGAACTCGAATTCACTCCCCTTTCCGAAACCGCTCGGGCCGGCGTAGAGTATTTTCGTGAATTCGGCGCACACGGTGGATACACGCATCTCAAGCACAATAAATAGTGCCTCCATCCTCTCAGGTGAAATTCGAATGTCCCTTTCACCAGCTCGAGCTTCCTGCGACCGGAGGAAAGTGTAAGGAGTGTGGTTTTGTTCTAGAGGTTTCCGAGAATGGTGAACATCGCTTTCGTCGAGGCATTGACCGGGAGGGACTTTATTCTTCCTACGAGGACGCTTACGAGGGATTGGCGGAAGACGACCTTGCCTCTTCCGTCTATGCTGAGGGGTATCAAGCGGATCTTTCCCGGCAGACTTTTTCCAAATTGGGTTCTGTTTTGAATTTGTCGGTTGCGGAGTTGGGAGTGGGCCAGGGTTTTCTGCAGCGGCATTTTCTCGAAGCCGAACCCAAGTCGTTGCTTTCCTTGGATATTTCCGAAAATTATGTCCGTAACGCCCGCAGGATTCATGAGGAATCCGGCAATGATTCGACCACCTTCGCGACGTCCGTGGGGAACGTAGAATTTATGCCATATCGCGAAAGCTTTGACGTTGTGGTAGCCACCGACATTATGGAGCATGTGCTCAATCTTGGGAACGCCCTCTCCCGCATAGCTCGCATGTTGAAGTCCGGGGGCAGGTTTTGGTGTCGCGTTCCTTTCGAAGAAACCTTGGGACAGTACAGCGTTTATAACGGTCAACGGTACGAATTCGCCCATCTTCGCTTCTTTGGCAAGTCTTCGCTCAAGGCACAAGTCAAGGAGGCCGGCCTCAAGCCCATTGCCGCTTATTGCTTTGGGTACCATTCCCGCCGCATGAAACGCTTCATTCCGAGCTTTCCATCTCGGGTTTTGGGAAAGCTTTTTGCGTTGTCCGGCCTTTACGGCGCGAAATGGTATCATTTCAACCGCAAGACTGATAATTTTTTGCTTTGGCCCGTTCGGTTTCTGCATCAACCACTCGAACTTCTCATAGCGGCAGAGAAACCTTGATTTTCCTACCATGCGTATTCTGATAACCGGAGGAGCCGGCTGCCTTGGTTCCAACTTGATCGAACGCCTTTTGCCGGGGGGCAACGAGATTCTGGTCATAGACAACTTTGCCACCGGGTGTCGTGAAGTTGTACCGCCGGTGGATGGACTTTCCGTTGTCGAGGGCAGCGTTGTCGACGAGAAGCTGGTCGAGAGTTGTTTTGGGGAGTTTTCTCCCGAGGTCGTCATTCATTCCGCGGCTGCATATAAAAATCCTGACGATTGGGCGGAAGATGCCTCCACCAATGTTCTTGGGACCATCAATGTGGCAAAGGCTGCTGAGCAGATCGGCGTTCGGCGTCTTGTTAATTTTCAGACCGCTCTTTGTTATGGTCGGCCCGATTGCATTCCCATTCCTGTCGATCATCCCGAACGCCCCTTCACCAGCTACGGCGTGTCCAAGACGGCCGGCGAGCGATACCTTCTCTCGTCGGGGCTCCCCGTCATCTCCTTGCGGCTTGCCAACGTGACTGGTCCCCGTCTTGCCATCGGCCCCATTCCCACTTTTTATCAACGTCTCAAGGCCGGCAAGTCCTGTTTTTGCTCTGATACGCGAAGGGACTTTCTCGATATGGAGGATTTTTTCTCCATTATGGATATTGTTCTGAATCCTGATGCCACCGGAGGCGTTTTCAACGTTTCAACGGGCGAGTCTCGTTCCATCAAGGACGTGTTTGATGCCGTTGCAGACTATCTTGAGATTGTTCCCTCAGAGTCACCTCCGATCATCCCGGTCGGAGAGGACGACGTGCCTGAGGTCGTCCTCGATCCTTCCGAGACCGAACGCGTTCTTGGCTGGAAGGCCAAAGTTAGTTTCGAGGAGACCATTCGTCGCATGCTTTGCTGGTATGCTGCCCACGGAGTTTCCGCCATTCACAGTCACCTCGCCTCTCCCAAGACCTGATTTTTCAAAGTATGAATGAAGATACGTTTGCAAACACCAAGATCCTCGTAGTTGGCGGAGCTGGTTTCGTGGGTTCCAACTTGGTCCTCACGCTCCTTGAGCAGCAGCCTGACGAAGTCGTTGTTGTAGACAACCTGCTTTCCTCCGAGGCCTCAAAC
>CAZWTI010000099.1:0-6701 GCA_964637065.1 uncultured Puniceicoccaceae bacterium | reverse complement strand
GCGTGAGGATCGCTGCCGGAGAGAATCACAGCCTGTACGAGAAGGCGGACGGCACCCTCTGGAGCGTCGGCAAGAACAATATTGGACAATTGGGCGACGGCAGCCCAATTCGGCAAACCTCGCCCTTCGAGTCCGTGGACGCGAACGTCACCAAGGTTTCGGCAGGGACTAGGCACAGCCTCTTCCTGAAGGACAATGGTTCGCTTTGGGCCATGGGATACAACTATTCGAGTCAACTCGGCGACGGCACCACCGCCCGCCGTTCCTCACCCGTGTCAATCGCAGCCGCCACCGTCACCTCGATTGAGGCAGGCGGTTGGCACAGCCTCTTCCTGAAGAACGATGGTTCGCTCTGGGCCATGGGCAGCAACGGATTCGGTCGCTTGGGCGACGGCACCCAAACCAGTCGAAAAACTCCCGTACAAATTGTGGCCGCCAACGTCACAAAGGTTTCAGCAGGACACCGACACAGCTTATTCCTGAAGACCGATGGCAGACTCTGGGGCATGGGCAACAACGATCAGGGTCGCCTCGGCGACGGAACCATTGCGTCCCGTTATGCTCCCGTACAAATTGTGGCCGCCAACGTCACTAAGGTTTCGGCAGGTGACAGCCACAGCGTCTTCCTGAAGACCGACGGAAGCCTTTGGGGCATGGGATATAATTTTCAAGGGCAACTAGGCGACGGCACGACCACCGATCGTCATTCGCCCGTACAAATCGTAGGCTCGGGCGTGGCGAATGTTTCGACGGGAGGTGGTCATACCGTGTTCGTGAAGACCGACGGAAGCCTTTGGGCCATGGGCCGGAATGCATACGGACAACTGGGCGACGGCACCACCATCGACCGTCATTCACCAGTGCAGGTCTTGCCTTCGGGCGTTGCGGACGTCTCCGCCGGAGACAGCCACACCCTCATTCGCATGGCCGACGGCTCTCTTCGCACCATGGGTTACGACGTCGACGGCGCGCTTGGCACCGGTCGCTCCTTCTTCCGTTCCAGTTACGTGGAGGTTGCCTCCGGCTTAGCCACGGATTGAGAATATCGAATGGTTAGCGCTTTCACCCCTTGGAGGGGATGTCTTGAAGTGAGTATGTACAAGATTACTTGCGGACTCTTTTGCCTATTTCTCCTGTTGCTCGGAACCTATGCCGTCGACAAGGAGAATCAAGGCTCCGACTCGAGTAGATACGGTATTCCGATCAAATTCGAGGCTCCGGGAGACGGTTTCGTCTCGATCGTGGTCAAGAATGAAGATGGCCAAACGGTCTGCAGTCTGGCGAAGGCCATGCCCGTGAAGAAGGGAAGGCAAACGATCAAATGGCATGTCGGAACCACGGAACATTGGTGGACGGAGGAACAACGACGAAAGTTCCAAGGTTGGCGGAAGAATTTTGGTCACGTCCCTGTTCCCGACCGTCCATGGGAAGTGGTGGAACCCGGCACCTACTTTTGGGAGGGGATCTGGCACAAGGGCTTTAGCCTTCGCCTGCGCGGTTGGGCCTATCACGGGAGCAGTCAACCTTGGGACGTTGCCGAAACCGACAGGTGGGGCGGCGAACACGGTGTGCCGGCAGCTTGCGCGGCTGATTCAGAGAGAGTTTACCTTGGTTGGACGGGAAACGAGGTCGGTAAGGCCATGATTGCCCTTGATCCCGTGGATAACGGCAAACCCATACAAGACGCGTTGTGGAGTCAAGTGGGTGGGTTCTCCTCCATTCAGCGAATTGCAGTGGACGCCGGGATAGTTTACTTTGTCTCGGCAAACACGATTGGAGCGGTGAACGCAAAGACAGGAGCGCCTCACGGCGGTCCCGAACTCCACAAAAGGTTGTCCAAGATCTGGGAGAATCCTGCGGGAAAACCTAACAACATAAACTCAATTGAGGATGGATTTTCAGCAGCTGACGGCAAACTGTACCTTACTTTTTCCGACGATAATCTGATTGCTCAACTTGATGCAAAGACGGGGATGGTGGTTAAGACCTTCTCGGTCAAGAATCCGGGAGCCATATGTGCCGTTGGAGAACGCCTGGTTTACGTGACCTCCGAGTCCTCCAGGGTTTTGGCCCTAGATTCAACAAACGGGAAAACCAGAGTTGCGGTGAATGACCTGACCAACACTGATGGCTTGGCAGTAGATCGCGAAGGCAATCTTTGCCTCAGTTTCGGATTCCCCAAGCCCCGTCTGGACGTTTACAGCCCAAAGGGCAAATTGTTGAGGACAATGGGCAAGGCTCGCCCCAGAGGGAGTGGTCCGTGGGATATGGACACGCTGGCTCATTCAACCGAAATCGCAGTGGATCGCACTGGTATGATCTGGGTGGCGGAAGCCATGCATCCAAGGCGTGTAAGCATATGGGATCCTAATCTTGAAAAGTGCGTCCGCGAATATTTCGGGCCCACGCACTATGGAGCAAGCGGAGCGGTCATCAATCCTCGCGACCCCGACATCGTGATTGCCGAGGGTTGCGAGTTTCGAATCAACCCGAGGACGGGTAGGGCGACCATGCTCGGATTGGTGGCAATGCCGGAGATTCCTCAGGCCGCTCGCTTTTGCGATGGCCCCGAGGGCAGGGAATATCTGGCGGGGGTTTATCAGGGATCCTCCTGGAACCCGAGAGACCCTCGCAGGCCCAAGCGAATTGAGATTAGAGAACGTGTCGGCGACGGTGATTATAGATTGCGGGCTACCATCAAACCCGAACCGAAGGCCAAACGTACTGTTTTCTGGTCGGACAGAAACGGTGACGCAAAAGAACAACCCGACGAATTGTCCTATCTCGGAGTCGCACTCGACAGCACCGTGCACCACCTGCGCGTCATCTGCATTAACTCTGACCTAACTCTCTACGGATATGATGCCTCGATGAAAAATGGCTTGATGGTCAAGGTGAAGGGTCTCACCGACTGCGGCGCGCCACTCTACGACCTCAAGAACCCAAAGAGGCTTCCTTCCAAGAGAGGCCCTGTTCCTTCTCCCGACAATCGATTGGTCCTGTCACATGACAACTCCTACTTCTACTGCCATGAGGTGAAATCGGGAAGACTTCTCTGGAAGTATGCAAACGCCTTCTCAGGTTCCGGAGGATCGCACCATGCATGCATTCCCTCAGGAGGAATGATTCGGGGAGCCTACGGCATCGTCGGTAACGGCTTGCTGCCTGATCCCGCCGGCGCAGTCTGGGCTATTCCCACCAACTGTGGCGAATGGCACTTGCTGTCCGAGGACGGTTACTATCTGTCTCGCCTATTTCAACCTGACACGAGCAAGCGAGGTTGGCCCGATGCACGAGTTGGAGCAAATATGGATAGCTCGCCGCCGGGTCATGGATTTGAGGATTTCGGTGGGTCCATGACTCAAGGGAATGATGGAAAACTATACGTACAGGCCGGAAAACTAGCGGTCTGGAACATTGGACTGGATGGACCTGAAAGCATTCGACCCCTGAAGGGCGGACGCATCAAGGTCACTCAGAAGGAAGTCGTTAGCGCCAAGCAAAACCAGGTGCTGGGCCTTAAGTAATCATTAGGAACGCCCTGACTTCCTCAGCGAATTACTGAAAGCGCCAGCGGTATCTTTGGGTGAAAGAGACCTTTCCCTCGACTGAGAGGGGCAGCAAGAGTTCGCGTCTGCCTGCAGAGTCTCTCAGGATTGGATTCCTGTCTTTCGTTCCCTTCGGAAAGTCGACGACATATTTCCCGTCCACCACGTAACCGTCTTCTTCAAGAGAGATTTCTCTCCCCGCGGCTGCAAGGTAACGCAGATCGCGATCGCCCGATTTGCCCTCAATCTGAAAGGATCTTTCAAGGTACGGCACTAAATCTACCGCCGGCTCCGGATAATCCCTAATCTTGAGGTCTGCAAATTTATATAGAAAGGTCGGCCTCCGGTTCTTGTCGCGTTCGTAACCTAGGAACCGGTGTTCGGCCACTCGTCCGTAGTCGGTAGGTTTTGGCCAAGGCGTCTCCGGGGTTTCGAAATAGGCGAACGAAGGGCCTTGCTGAAGTTCGAGCTTGGCGTATCCCGCTGGCCCTTGAAAACCTTGGCCTCGACCATTCCAATGACGCCCCCCATCCATGAAGGCACCCTGCCACAGCATGGCCAGACGCATGCCATTGGCGTCGAAACAAATGTTGACGGACTGCGGGTATCCGACGCCGATGGAGCGAGTTCCGGATCCTGCAATGAAGTTTCTGTACATCACAGCTTCGCCTTCAACTTCCGGCAGAATTGGAATTGCCTGTCCCTTTCCTTTGCCTGAAGTTTTGGTGAGCCATGCGGTACGCACACCCGGACCACGCCAGCGAAGAGTCAGCGAACTGGGGCCGGTCCCTTGAAAGTAATGAAGTCGATATGTATGGTCGCCGGGTTTCAGGTTTATCCCCCCTGTCTTTGGTGAGTGAGTGTGAGTGCCGTCGTGATCGATGACGCGTTGTCCGTTTATCTCCAGTCTGGACCCGTCGTCGGAACCCAACTCGAAGGAGTAGCGCCCGGAATTGGGCACTGAAATAGTACCCTCGAACAACAAGGCGAACCCGTCCTTAAGCTTGGCCAGCTTATGGCTTATCAATTTGCCGCGCTTAAGCTTTTCCACCTTTGTAGGTTCGAGCTTGGCGAAATCGGGCAAACGGTTCCAGGAACCTTTGAATATATTGAGGGTCGTCTCGGAAAGGCCGGCAGGTTTTCCGCTCGGGGTTGAAATACCCTTTTCCACAATCATCGTTCCCTTCATGTAAAATACGTGACCGGGAAGCGTGCAGACGTAGGGGTATTGGCCGAGTTTCGTCGGTGCCTTGAAAAAATAAACGGAGGAAGCGCGCGGAGCCACCAAGTCGGTGTGAAACAAAATTGCAGGGTGATCCGGTACATATTGCCTGGCTAGACCCTCACCACCGAGATCCCAAGCCTTGCGAGCCACCTCCGCTCCTACGTTGCCCCGGGTTGGTTTGCAGAGAACGAGATTGTGGGGCATGTCATCGTTGTTCTTCAGCGTTAGCTTGATCTTGTCGCCCGGAGAAGCACGGAAAGTCTCGAGGTCATATCGCATTTGCCCTCGCAGGGTCTCGATGTCTATTTCCAAGTCGACCTGCTCGAAACCTTTTGGCACAGGTGTCGCTCCTTGCTTTGCGACGTGAGTATTGCCTTCGACTTTGTGGTCGTGGCGCTTCTTCTTATCAGCAGCATAAAACGAACATACCGCAACGCATAACACGAGGAACGAGAAAGGAATTAGACTGAAAAACTTTTCCATGGCATATGCAATTCTTCTCTCACTAGTAAATGATAGAAGAACCGGGGCACCAGTCCCAATTACTCAAATTGAGATGGCGCCTTGGAGAGGCTAGGCGTTGATTGAACTCGTGGAGTGATGGACGGGGAACTTAGATGTTCTTTTCCATCTCTCGCTCAATGGCTTCCTTGATGGTCTCGATGGCTAGTCCCACTTGCACCGTGACTGTATTGCCGTTCCTGTTCACTTTATGACTCTCAAGGATTTCAGCTATTCGCGGGTTCGATTGCTTTCCTAGGGCAGCCATAGCCATCATGCCGCGAGCCATGTTCTCCAGTTGAGTAGCGGTTTCCTCGTCGTTAGTCTCGACGATGGCGACAATTTTCAACTCTCCGGCCGCTTGACCTATAGCCATGCCTGCCGACTGAGCCATCTTGATCATGGCGGCGCCATGTTTATGCTTGCCCAAGTCATGGAACTTGGACGCCTCCGAAATGTCCACGAACGAGATAAAGCCCGGTTTGTCGATAATTCCGTGAAGCTTTCCCAACAGACCAATTGCCGCCCGAGATGCCCCCTTTCCCTTTACCAGTTTAATGCCCTGAGAAACGTATCCGGCGTTTGGCCCGCCTATGACGATGTTGTTTTTCAAGGCGGCGAAGGCAACGGGGTGTCTCTTGTCTTGATTGAGGGAGTGGATCTGGTGTCTTCCCGCTTGGGTCGTTTCCAAGGACTCGTTCTTTCTAGCAAAGGCTACGAGTTTATCGGCATCCAATCCTCCCCTCATGATGGCGATGCCCTTTTTGCGCTCGCCGTTGCCGAACATTGTGAGATTGCCGAATGCCATGGGATCGACCCCGAACTGGGCGGTCATCGCCGTCAATCGTTCAAGCGCTTCGGGTTTCGCCTCCAATTCTTCCAAGATAAAGGAACCTATCACGGAATTTCGAGCAGCTTCGAAGTCGACGTGCATGAGCCAATTTGCATCGTCGGAGACTTGAGTCAGGTCTAGAGGTTTCCCGGATGCGGCAAAACCAGACAACAGTGAGAGAAGAATCGTTGAGACGAATATTTTTTTCATGATGATTATATTTTCAGAAATCTACGATTTTTTTATATTTAAGTTTTCGGAATTGCAAGGAAGGATAATCTGATTCTTTCGTTTCAGTATACAGCCCGAATTGGAGATGGGTTACGAAAAAAATCTTTCTGTAGTAGGATATCTAACCAAGTTTCGACTTCGAATTTTCTGATTGTGGCTCAATCCTGCAGCAGAAGAGCCCCAAAGAGTCTTGCGGTTCCCCGCCATTTTATTGGAAGCTTAACTGAAGTGTTTCCTGTAATTCGAGTCTCCGCCACTTTATTCTTGCTGGCTTGTGGTTGCAAGACTGCTACCATTCCCGAACCAAATCCAGTCGGAAGGGAAGATGCAAGCAAGGCAAAGACTCCACCGGTCATCGCGAAAC
>CAZWTI010000098.1:0-3002 GCA_964637065.1 uncultured Puniceicoccaceae bacterium | reverse complement strand
CTGGGTTTGGGCTCCGCCGATCTTGCTCGGGCCCGCCTTGGCCTTTGGACAAGGCAATCCTTCGGCGTCGAACCCCGACCTTCCGCACGCCGGGTTGGCTGAATTCCGGGCGACCGTGGAGCCGGTGTTCAAGCGGGCATGTGTGGGCTGTCACGGCCCCAAAAAGCAAAAAGGGAAATTTCGCGTTGATACCTTGGATCCGGATCTGCTGAGGGGAAAGGACGTCGATTGGTGGCTGGAGGTTTTCGACGTGGTCGGCAATGGCGAAATGCCGCCCGAGGATGCAAAGGTAAAGTTGGCGGATGCCGAGAAGGCTCGGATTATCGATTGGTTGTCGGGGGAGATCCAGCTGGCGTCGCAGGTTCGTAGAAGTGAGCAGGGCCACACGTCCTTCCGGCTGATGACGCGCGAAGAGTACAAGTACGCGATGCAGGACCTGCTTGGGCTGCCCCATGACTTCTCTCGTGATCTCCCGCCGGAGACCTCCTCGGTGGATGGCTTCAAGAACAGTTCTGAATTATTGCAAATGACTTCCGTTCAGTTCGCAGAATACCGCGTTCAGACGCGCCGGGCGCTGGAACTGGCCACCGTTCGAGGCGAGCGGCCTGCACCGGTTTATTACGCGATCACGATGAAAGCTGCCTCAGCTAAAGTCGATGCTACCTATGCGGCTTTTGTGGAAAAGAAAAAGAAGCAGATTAAAAATGGAGTCATCACGCTGGATGAAGCCCTGAAAAAGCAAGCTGCCAAGTACGCGCTGAAACCAGGCAACACACAGTTCAGGAACACGATTACCGGCAACGGGGTCAGATCGCACTGGAGTTACGGCGGAGCCAAGTATGCTTGGAAACCCACAAGCAAGCGGCCTGAGATACCGTCGGTCTCATCGGACGTCGTGGTGATTCCGGCCAATCAGAAATTCATCATCGATTTGGGGGACGGACTGCCCGACACGGGCAACATGAGAGTGCGTATCCGGGCCACCCGCCTCGAGAAGGAAAGCAATCACTTGCCGACCGTACGCTTGTATTTCGGACACCAACCGAGTAACGACTCGCGCATATCGGAGAACGTTGGGGGTCCTGACTTGCGTATCGACGCCCCACCTGGCAATGCGCGTTTTTATGAATGGGACGTTGCCCTCGACGATACGCCCCGCAATGCCTTTCGCAAAACTCACAAACTAGGCCAAACTCCCAACCCCGCGGAATTCATCTCCCTGCGAAACACCTCCGGGGCTAAGGTATCGTTGGTCATCGACTATGTTGAAATCATCGCCCCCGCCTTTGACCAGTGGCCCCCGGAATCTCACAGGTGGATTTTCCCTGACCACGGGGAAGACACGAATGAAAAGGCCTATGCCCGCAAAGTGATTTCCCGGTTCATGGCCCGGGCTTGGCGCCGTTCGGCAAGCCATGACGAGGTGAATCAGAAACTTTCACTGTATGATAAACTACGACCTCAATGCGAAGATTCCCAAGATGCGATCCTCGAGGTTCTTGCCTCGGTGATATCCTCGCCTAAGTTTTTATACCTCGTTCGGGATGACGCAGAGGAAAAGGGAACTCAGAGCATTTCAGATTTTGAATTGGCCACCCGTTTGTCTTTCTTTCTCTGGAGCAGTCAACCGGACGACGAACTGATTCGCTTGGCGGAACAAGGAAAGCTGTCCGATGCCAAAGTCTTGGAGCGACAAACAAGACGACTGCTCAACGATCCCAAGTCGCAACGATTCGCCCGGCATTTCACCCGCCAGTGGCTGGGCATGGATCAATTGGATTTTTTAAAGTTCGATGCCAAGGTCTATGGAAAAGTAGATCCGCTTTTGGTGGAGGCCATGAAGAAGGAACCGGTGTCTCTCTTTGCCGAAATGCTCAAGAACAACGAACCGGTAATGGATTTCATCCACTCGGACTACGTTCTGGCAAACCACCGGCTTGCGGAACATTACGGCTTGCCTGAGGTTTCAGGCATCCACCTGCGTAAGGTTGGCCTCCCGCCCGAAAGCAAACGCGGTGGTCTGCTCGGGCAAGCGGGACTCTTGGCGATGAACTCAAACGGCAAGGACTCGAACCCGCTCAAGCGCGGTGTTTGGCTGCTGGAAAACCTGCTCGACGATCCACCGCCCCCGCCCCCGCCGGCCGTGCCGGAGATTGACTTGGCTGACCCGGAGATCCTCAAGCTCACGCTCAAGCAGCGAATGGAGGATCACCGTGATGATCCGGCGTGTTTCTCCTGCCACTCAAAGATCGATCCGTGGGGCATCGCGTTTGAGAACTTCGACGCCCTCGGCCAATGGCGCGACGAGATCGGCGGCAAACCGGTCGATGCCGCCGGCGTGTTGTTCAACAAGAATGAGTTGCGCGGCATGAAAGGCCTGAAGGATTACCTGCTTTCCAACCGGCAGGACCAGTTTGCACGCGCCTTGACGAACAAGATGGCCGCCTATGCGCTGGGTCGGCCTATGGCTTTTGGCGACCGCTCGCAGCTCGACCGCATCACCGCCGACCTCCGCAAGCAGGGCGACGGATTGGCGGACCTCGTGTTTCTCATTGTAAAGAGTGATTTGTTTCAGTTAGATTAAAGGCGCCTTTGCAAATGGTCATGAACAGGAATTTATCTTCACTGGATCGGCGGAAATTCTTAAGAGGCGCTGGCGTGGCGCTGGCGTTGCCGTGTCTTGAATCCTTCGCAAGCCCGGCCGGCGCGGCGCAGCGACCCGTTAGACGCAAGCGGCTGGCCTGTTTTTACCTGCCCGACGGGGTGCCCATGCCGCTGGAGAAGGATCCTTCGTTCAAGGACTGGAGCTGGTTTCCGCACGGCAAGGGAAAGGATTTCACTTTCACCAAATGCATGGAGACGCTCGAGCCGCTGCGCAAGGAGCTGACCGTGTTTTCCGGTTTGTCGCATCCGGCGGTGCGACGTGTTCATGGCCACCGCAATGCCGACCAGTTTCTTACCGGCGCGGACACCGGCGCCATGGATGACCAATATCAAAACAG
>CAZWTI010000097.1:0-3543 GCA_964637065.1 uncultured Puniceicoccaceae bacterium | reverse complement strand
ATGATATTAATCATTATTGAATAATAATTTAATGAAATTAATTAATTGATAATATATTTAAAGTTAACAGATTGATTCTATGAGTTCCGTTGTTTGAATCCTATGTTTTGGTGATCGGGTTAAGCTTCAGTCATTCGGCTTCGTATCCCCCTGAAATTCCTTGCGCATTGCCCGGAGTGACCTCTCGTAAATCAAATCCTGACAACGAGGACGATGTAGTGCCTGGCCAGGTCGCGCTTGATGTATTTGGTTTCGTCATGAAATAAGTTGAATGGTCATGTGATCTAGTGAACCCGCGACGCGTGGACCGCAGTTGAAGCCAAGAACACAGCTGGAGGCTGGCTCGACCTGGGAAGGCGACCCTTAGTCCTTACGAATACAGTACCGGAATCCTTCGAAAAAAGACCTTCGAAGTCACAATCTGGAAAGCTGCTACACATGCTTTTTGCACAGTATGTTTCCACGCAGTTGCGGAATTTATGTTTCACTATAAACTATTGGTTATAAATATATAATCGGATATTATTAGGATAACTTTAGTTATTTCTTAACAAAATTTTTCTTTTTCTATGTGTAGCGTTTTCGTAAATTTTCTGGGAGGCCTTAAAGCGGGCTTACTTCACTCGTTCCTCCCGTGGCTCCACCGACGACTCGGAATTCCCCAACCGATCCTCCCTATGAATGACACTCACATAATTGGAGCGCATTGCACGGAATGGTTCGGTGGTTAGTTTTTTTGTCTTTGGTTGTGTCATGAAAGTTGAATCCCATATTGGGGATGTTGATCTTGTTCCGGGAACACGGGCCCAGCAGAGTTGGATTGCTGCAAACTCGATCTTCCGAACAAGGTCGACGTCGCTATCATCTCGATTCCGCTTGTATTGTCGCGGTGCCTTTCTCACTTACCATAGATTTGTGGCTACCGTATGGGTTGGGCAGAGCGACTATCTGGTGACTAAATAAAATTTTCAATTTATATCCTTAATAATCAATTATTAATGACTCGTTTATAGGTTCTGTATTCCTATTGATTAAATGTTATTTTCTAATTCGCATTCTGAGAAATTGTTCCGGCATGGCCGTAATCATAAGTTCATGGAATGGGTTCCCTCCTTCACGGCATTCCGGATAAGCACCTGTCGTGTTTCTTCCCCAGCTCGGATGAGGTCCGCAATATCGCGGAACATCCACCAGTGCAATCGGATGGCTTGCTGTGGTTATGGGTTATCATCATGAAAGGTTGACTAGGGTTCGCACAAGTGCCCTCGCAAGTCCGGGTCGCACGAGAGGACTCGCAGCGATGGGAGGATCGTTCCCCGGGTTTCCAGATTCAGACACCATTGGCGGCTGGTTGCCTGCAACTGAAACCAGCCTTCCGACTGTCATGGCCGCTTCCAAGTTGGCGGAGGCCAGTATTGCCGGCACCCCGTCCCGTATTTGAGATTCCTGTGGGCGTGGTGGAGGGACGGTTTTCGAAACTTCCCGTTCTCCAAGGGAAATTATTTCCCCGCTTGTACCGTAGGCGGCTTTTTCCGGAAAAAGTCCGGCCTCGTTCTGTGGTTTCAAGGACATGATGGCTTTTGCGATCCTTTGAGAATTGGTTCGTTGGTTTCAGGTCGCCGAGTATCGGCGAGTTTTTTCATAAACAAATCGGTTTGGAATAGAGGTGGGGCAAGGGGATGGGATAGGGCGGGCATTACCTTTGCGGGAATTCGCCGTTGGGTGGGGTGGGGCGTCTTGGAAGGAAAAAGGTTCCGGAAGGGAGGCTCCCTCGTCCTCGCTCGACTGAGTCGAGGACGAGGAGAGCATCTCCGAGAAGGATCTTCCTCTTGTTTCCTTCACTTCCGGTTCCCTTTCATTCAGGTCTGGTCTTCGCTTGAAGTCCTATTGCCTATTCTTCGGTTGCTCGCGCTCCTTGCTTATTGCAGGAGGCTGAGAACTATGTTGGCCATCGCATTGGCTTGGGTGACCATGGCGGCGCCGGCCTGCACGAGCACGTTCTGGCGAGCCAGCTTGGTGGACTCGGCGGCCATGTCGGCATCCATGATGCGACCTGTGGCGGCCTCCAGGTTTATCTCGTTCTCCTCGAGCATGTCCTCCGCAAATCCGAGGCGAGACATGGTGCCGCCGTTGACTGCGCGGAAGTTGGCCAACGTTTGGATATAATCCACGAAGTCGGCTACGCTGAAGTTCTGTAACTGGTTGCTTTCGTCGAGCAGATCCTTGTTGTTGTCCGAATCTGCATCGACGTGGGCTCCGGCAGAGGCGACGTTCGGGTCGGAAGTCGTGGCGTAGAAGTCGTCCATCGTTCCGTAGATACCGTCGTTGCCGGCGTTGAGACCGCCGTAGAACTGGTCGTCGGCGGAATTGTAGATATCGTCTCCCGGAGGAAGCGGTGCATCCGTTCGGCGCATGATGCTGTTGCTGCGCACGGCACCCGAGTTGGGCAGGCGGTCCACGTACTCCAAGTCCTGGTCGGGACGGTAGTAGACTCCTTCCTGGAGCCCTGCTCCGCCGCCGCCGCCCATGGTGTCGACGTACATCGGCAGTTCACGAACCGCGCCGAGGCGCAGAAGATCCTCGAACTCCGTGTAGCCGTCGTTGCTCGGGCTGACGTAGACGGAATCGTCCGAATCCAGATTCGAGACGTAGACGTAATGCTTGCCCTGGAAGAAGATGTTGTCTCCACGGGTGTAGCTGGCGCCTACCGTCTGTCCTTGCAATTCACCATAGTGCGTCTTGGTCCAGAGGTTGGTGTTGCTCAGGCTCAGGTAAGAACTGGTCCTGGTGGAGGCTCCTCCGTTTGCAATATCACTAGGATCTGCAACCTGCCATGGGGAAGTAGCGAAGAATCCACCCCCGGCTGCAGCAGCACCATTGGTCGCGACGGCTGCAGTTCGGTCGATGGCGGCAGCACCACCACCTCCGATGAGGATGGTGGCATCACTAGAGACTCCGGCGATGGCAGTCCAGTTCCCGGGGGCTGCAGCAATGTCTGCAGCGGGATCGAGACCCGTGTTACCGGCAGTGGTTGCCACATAGAGAATTCCGTTAGATTCGACGGTATCTCCATTTGCAATGGTTTGCCCGCTGTTCCAGCTGCCGTGATGAGCGGCTGCGAGCTGCGTCCAATTGAGGCCGCTGTGCACCTGGTCCCCATTCGAATAGGCCTTCTTGGGATCCCAAGTGCCCTTCATCGTGGATTCGGCAATCAACACCGTGCCGTTTGCCGTGTGGACGATGGCTTCGCCGGCCGAATAGCCCACGGTATTGTCGAACGTGCTCGTGGTGGCGGGATTGTGGGGCACGTCGGTGCCTTGGGCAGCACTCCCGGCCTGATGCCAAGCCCCGTCGTAGAAGACGAAGGCCCCGGATGCCTGGGCGCTGTCCGTCCAGTTGCCTTTCACGAGTGAGTTGAACTCGAAGACCTCGTTTCTGGTCTCATCGAGGACTATGTCTCCTTCCTTGAAGGTGACGTTCGCATCCCACTTCTGCACGCCCCAGTTGCCCGTGGGAGTGTAGATGCTGGTTCCGTTCTTCACG
>CAZWTI010000096.1:0-6814 GCA_964637065.1 uncultured Puniceicoccaceae bacterium | reverse complement strand
GCTCAAGTCGGACAAGAGGCAACGGTCCTTATCGAGGATTCCAAGGATGGTTGCTGGCCCGGATACACGGAAAACTATGTTCGTGCACTTCTTCGCGAAAAGCGTCCGGACCTTGCGAATCGTCGTGCTCACGTCCGAATCTACAAGGCTCGGCCCGAATATGTGGAGGCCGATCTTCTTGAACTTCTCGACTGAATCTCGTCGTGCCCATCCTCCTTCTTTGGGATCTCGATGAGACCCTGATCACTACTGCCGGAGCTGGTGAGCGGGCCATCGTACGCTCCGCTCGCAAGCACTGGAAAGTCGACGTCGATCTGGCTGCTATTCCATACGCAGGGAAGACTGATTATCGGATTGGCCATCTCATTCGAGAACACTTTGAACTTCCCGAGGATGATGCAACCCATCGCTCCTATCTCGACGACTTCGTGAACTTCGTCGCCGAGGAACTTCCTGATTCGAAGGCGCATATCCTCCCTAGCGTTCGCGAAATCGTCGATTCCGCTCATCTTTCAGTTGATCATTGGCAAGGTATGCTTACTGGGAATCTGCGAGCCGCCGCCAAGGCCAAGCTCATCCCTTTCGGCCTTTGGGATTTCTTCCCTTTCGGTGCCTTTGCTGATGATGCTACTGAACGTTCCGACCTCGGTCCCATTGCCCTTCAACGTGCTTCCGAATACGCCAGACATGTGTTTGATCCTGAAGAAGTCATCGTTATCGGCGACACTCCTCACGATATAGCTTGCGCTCGTTCCTTTGGCGCCCGTTGCCTTGCCGTTGCCTCAGGTCGTTTTAGCCTCGCTCAACTTGGAGCGCATCAGCCCGATCACCTTGCAACTACTCTCGAGGCGCCGTCCGTCCGCTCTTTTCTTTCCCTTTAGTCTTGCGGGTGTGGCTGCCTGTGCTTTTTTCGGTGCCTATGGCTAAAGTTCTTCTCTGCGACGGTCACAATCTAGCCTTTCGGGCCTTTTACGGCCTCATGGACTTATCTCGAGCCGACGGTTTCCCGACCAATATGATTCACGGCTGGATTCGCACCTTTTGGAGATTGGAGGATGACCACAAGCCCGATTGCGTTCGCGTGTACTTCGACAAAGGGAAACCCAAGCGACGAGAAGAGCTCCTTCCTGATTACAAGGCAAACCGTGGAGAATCTCCAGACGGTTTCAAGCTACAGCTCCCTTGGATCAAGCAACTTACCGTGGCTCTCGGCTATTCTTCCGACGAGCGGAAAGGACTTGAGGCCGACGATCTAATCGCCGCTGCCGCCGTACGTCTTGCCGAGCAAGCGCACGAAGTACTGATCGTTTCGGCAGACAAGGATCTCGCCCAGCTCATCGGTCCCAACGTCAGCCAATTGCTGCCACCGCCTACGGTCAATCCTCGTCTCGGATGGCGAACCTTGGACGAATCGGGCGTCCGCGACAAGTTTGGCGTCTCTCCCAAGCAAATCTTGGATTACCTCGCCCTCATCGGCGACACCTCGGACAATATCTCCGGCCTTACGGGAGTAGGTCCGAAGACTGCCGTCAAGTGGCTTTCCCAGTACGAGAATATCGAGAACGTCATTACAAATGCCGGTCGCCTTACTCCCAGGCGGTTCTGCTCAACCGTCTACGAGAACCGCGAAAAACTCCGACGAAACCTCGAGCTGGTTCGCCTCGAAACCGATGTCGAAATTGATCTTTCTCCACCATCGCCACCGAACTTGCAGGCTCTCCGCGAAATTCTCACGGAAATGGAAATGAATCGCTCTCGCGAAGAAGCCGAACGCCGTTACGATGCCTGAAGCAAATCACTCCTGCCACAGGTGCTTTATTCCCTTTACCTTGAATCTTCTTGCTCCCAATAACGTCGAGGCTGCCGTTTTACCTTGGAGCTTCCTTCACGATTCGATCCAGCAGAGCCAGCAAGTCCTGCTTCGCCGTCGGGAAATCACGATGGCCAAAAAATGTGAGCAAAAGCACCTTTCGCTCGAAGGATACCTTGCCCGCTAGAAAATTTCGCGCCTTTTCCGCCCAGCTCGCTCCTAGGTCGGCGAAGCGTCCACTGCGGTCATCCTTCGTCCACGGGCACCAGTAGACGTGCATCGGGTGACGTCCATAGGCGTCGGGAGTCCCGGTCACGTAATGACGAAAGACCAAGCGGGCCCCGCTCGGAGTCATGTAGGCCAGCTCGCTTTGGCCGCCCAGCAACTTGACGCCCGCGGCTCCCATGCATTGGGCGGGACTGTGGTCGCGGCTACATATGCTGGCGGCGGGATCGGAACCGTCGTAACTGAAGAAGCTTCCCGCTGCCTTCCCCATGTCCGCCAAGTCCATTTCCACCCGCTCACCGTAGTCGAACTGCAAGATGTCCTCCACTCCCTTGTCGATTGGGAATCGTTGGACGGTGGCGTTTTCATCCTTGGGCCAGCGGATTGTCCAGTCGGGCCCCTCTTTTTGCGTAGCCACATAGTGGAACCATGATGCCGCGAAGGCTTCGGGCAAAAGGCACCCAAGGGCGAAAGTCCAAGCGGCGACCTTTCTTGAAAAGATACCTGAGGTGTAGTGGGCGTAGCCTACCTCTTGCCCATTAGAATCCTCCTCTTTTATTGGTTCGGAGACGATCTTACCTACTTTGGTGTCCTTTTTCCAATTCCGTGACCACGCCCATAGGCCCGCGAAGGCGCAACCCACCGCCATGAAACCTATGGGGTCGTGCCAACTCTCATAGCTTTCCCCGGTTCCTTCCAAGGAAATCATGGATAAGGAGAATGCCCGCATCAGGTTGAATCCGAAAGCTAGAGCCAAGGCAACGATCAAGGTGATCAGGCGCTGGCCTGTCCTGTGTAGATAGTACTCCCCGAAGAACAGGCCGAACGCCAACAGGCACTGGAAGGAGCGAATGCCGCTGCACGAGGCGTCGATCTCGATCATCTTCTCGTCCACCAAGATTCGGTTGGCCATGGCTTCCGCAGGATATCCCGTCCATAGAAGTATTTCCGCCGTCACGTCGGTCACTTGGGCACTCAGACCCTGTACTAGCCAATTTTCCGCCGACGCGGGCCACGGCAGGGCGGTCAGCAGAAACACCAACGGCCATGCGAAAGTTCGGCAGGTTCCTCGTCCGTGGTGTTGCCGGGTCAAGGCTAGGGTGAGGCCGCACAGGGCGAAGGCTTCGGCCCACAGCGGCAACCGCCAGAAAGGATCGGGTTCGGCGATTAAACGCAGGGGCAGGTAAATTCCCAAAAGGGCGAACAATACATATTGCTTCCCTGAAGCTACACTTTCTTCGCTCTCGGTGCGGCTCCGGGCTCTTCGCCACCAAAGTAACACCGCCAAGGGCGGCACTGCCCACCCGTAAGTGTAGTAGCTCCCCTCGGCCCACCACAAATGCGCCCGGAAAAAGAAGAGCACCCACAAGAATAGGACGCTCGCCCAAGGTATCCACGTTTGCAGAGATTTTTCTATCTTGGACAAAAGAGTTAAGTTCAGATCTTCAATAGTTCCCGCTCAAGCGGGTCGAGGGTTTGCAATTCCTTGCGAGTGGCTGTATCTTCCTTTGCGGGTTCTTCTTTAAGCTCCCGTAGGCAGGCTAGGCGCAGGGCCTTCGCCCGGGCTCGCTGGGTGATGGGGGATTCTTCGGGAGGGCGGGCAACCAGTTCCAGCGCCAATCGGTGTTTGCCCAGAAGGTGATAGGCGAAGCCCAGTAGTTCCCGGAAGTTCGGATCGTGCGGATACCTACTCACGAGACGTTCCATTTCAGACGCAGCCTCGGGAAGGTGCTCTCGGCTCACAAAAATTTTCGAGCGTGCGGTCATGGCAAGGAGATTTGGCTGAGAACGCAAGGATGCCAAAAGGAGGCCGTTGGCAGTAATCGCCGCCATTTTCTTTTCTTTCTTCCTGTGATACAAGTTTATGAGCAAGCCGTCGCAACGGGTCTGGAGCCAAGGACGCTCTCGATATTTAAGGAGCAGGCGGATGGTGAGATCGAGGTCGCCCGTGAACAGGATTTCCCTATCGACCAAGGGCAATTCCGTCGGAGTCGGCACCGACAGGCTCTTGTTTAGAAAGGTCTTCCCCTCTACCTCCCGTCCAAGCCTCCAAAGGATTCCGCCGTGCAGGGCGAGTTTTTCGGTCGTGCTGAAGGGAGCTGCCCCCAAGGCCTTTTCCCAGTCGTTCTCCATTAGGTACTTGGCATCTTGGGAGTTCTGCAGAAACCGAAGGCGGGCCTCCTCGCGTTTATCGGTCATGCGCAGCCCGCCTCTTTCAATCAAGAGCTTGCGGTATGCCTCCTTCTTCACCTCATCCAGTTCTGGGAAAGAGGTTAGGGCCCGCAGCGCCGCCAGCCCCGTCTCGTCGTCACGAGCGGTCCAGCCTTGGAGTTTTTCCAGGGCTTCCTTCCGCAGTTCGGGATTCTTCCACAAGGTGCACAGGGCGGCGTAGGTCCGTGCCGTCTCGGGATCGTCCGCTCCATCCCTCACCATTGCCGAGGCGCGCAATAGAGCGGGGATACGCCCGGGGCTCCCCGCCAGCAGATCCATCCGGAGCAATCGTTTCACCAATTCCCTCCGCTCCATTCCTTTTTCCCGGGCAACCTTCAGGAAGCGCTCCGCTTGCTTGAGATTTCCCGCGTTCAGCAAGTCGTCGACCAGCGGCAACACGTCCTCGGCGGTTGAGTCCTCGCGCTGTGCCAGTTCCTCCGCTCTCTCCCTGTAGTCGGCGGCTCTCGCCTCCCGGCTAACCTTGGTCACGATTCGTAGAAAGTCCAGGTTCTCGGGATAGGCGAGGTAGGCCGTCCGGGCCTTGAGCAAGGCTCTCTGCGTCTTGTTCTCGTCCAGTAGGGCGAGGGCGTCCTCTGCCCGCCATTCCGCCAAGCTATGCCTTCCCCATCCAAATAAGAACCAAACACATGCTACGAGGACGCTCGCCAGCCCTGCCAGCGTTCCGTAGGTCATCCAACGCCCGCGCCCGCCCCAGACCTTGCGCAAGTCCCAGAATCGAGTAAACCACTCCCACGCGGTGTTGCGCAGCCCCTGCCGAAATTTCGGGGCAACGTGAGAGAGGCTCCCCTTGGCCTTTTTCCACCGCCGCTCTAGGCGAAAATGCAGTTCGTACAACGATTCCTTGGCCTTTTTCCACCGCCGTTCTAGGCGAAAATACAGTTCGTATAACCAATTCATGGGGTAGATGCATCGTAACGTTCTCGATGGTCCCTTGAAAGAGAAAATTTCCAATATCGAAGTCAGTGAACCTTAAAAATTATAAAACCAGCCTGTTTCACTTGCCACCGACTCATTCTTTTGCCCTAAATTATATAAAGAATGTCCGAAACAACCTGCCTTCTTCACTACTCTGCCGTATATGGCCGATTCATCTGCTGGCTCCTCCTGCCGGCGGCGCTGCTGCTTGGCGTTATCCAAGCCCATGCGGGGCTGGTTTTGCACTACGCCTTCGACGAAACCTCCGGCACCACCCCAGCCGACTCCAGCGGCAGCGGAAACACCGGCACCCTGACCAACATGACGGGCTCGGAGTGGACTACGGGAAAGGTCGGCGGGGTCTTGAGCTTCGACGGTACCAACGACTATGTCGAGGCAATCGGCTACAAAGGTGTAACGGGCAGCAATGCCCGGACAATAGCCCTATGGTTCAAGACCTCTAACTCGGGTGCACTGATGCCCCTTGCTGCCTACGGAGACAGAAGCGGTGCCAACAGCCTTTCCTATCTCGCTCTGGTCTCCGACTCGGCGGCCTTTGTGTGGGGGTCGGGTGTGCATGGCGGAGGAAAAGGGGACTTGGTCGACGGAGCCTGGCATCACGTCGCTGTGACCATACCCGAAAACGGAATCGTGGAAGACTTGGCCTTCTATGTCGACGGGGCGGGCGGACCCACCGGAATGATTACCCCTCCCATCAATACGAGCGCTAGCACCGATGTCATTCTGGGATCTTGGACCGGCACCGGGGCTGGAAAATTCAATGGTTTACTCGACGACTTCCGCATCTATGACCACGCCCTCAGCGCCGGCGAGGTGGCCGCCCTCGCCGCTATGAGCACCGCCCTCGCCCCCGAACCCGCCTCCGTCTTCGCATCCCTCGGCCTGCTGGCTGCCACCGAGTGCGGCTTGCGGGAGTGGCGCAGGAGGTAGTAGAAGGTGGCTTAGGAAAATGACCGAGGGCGGGGATGAACCGGAGCCTCTTCCGCAGGTAGAGGAAGACGACTCGGGTTGCGGTTGGGGTTGCCTGCCCGGAATTATTATCTTGGTCGGAGGGGTCGGGTCATGGGCGTGGTTCGGACCTATCGAGGATTGGAGGGCGGAGGAGACGGCGAAATCGGCGGTGGAGGCCTACGAGTCCGGTTCCTACGATCATGCGGAGGCCAAGCTGGAGGAATTGCTGGCGGAGGCGCCGGATGAACCTAAGACTTTGCGGGCCGTAGGGAACCTCCTGAGGGGAGGGCGACCCTTCCGGGCCTTCATCGCCATGAAGAAACTGCGCGAGGCTGGGGAGGCCACGCGGGATGACTTGCGGCTGTTCGCCACGCTGGCCCAAGACGTACGCAAGACGCATTTGGCTAGGGAGGTGACGAAGGAACTGCTCCGGGTCGAGCCCGAGAATCCCGACAACATGTTCCTCGCTGCGCGTGAACTTTTTCTGGCTTTTCGGTGGGGGGAGGCCTTGGCGAAGGCGGAGGCGATCCTAGGGCGCCGACCGACGCATCGGCCGACCCGGTTGCTGCGGGCGAGCTTGCTCGTCCGGCGGCCCGAGCTCGTGGTTCGACTGCAGGGGAAGACGGAGTTGAGCGAGCTGGTCGATGAGGAACGCGACCG
>CAZWTI010000095.1:0-5174 GCA_964637065.1 uncultured Puniceicoccaceae bacterium | reverse complement strand
GTGGGAAATGGATCCGACGACATCCTTAATCTTTGCGCTCGTTGTTTTGCAGATGCCAATTGTCCTATCGGCATGACTTCGCCCAGCTATTCACTTTATTCGACTGTTGCTTCGTTGCAAGGTGCCCCAATTCTGGAGATTCCTTTCAAGGAGGATTTTTCACTAGATTCCGCAAAAATTGCTTCTTGTGGGGCTAATCTTTTTTACCTCACAACGCCAAATGCTCCTACTGGAAAAGCCTTTTCCAACGGAACCCTTGCTGAAATCCTTAACAGTTTCCCAGGGATTTTCATAGCCGATGAGGCCTATGCTGACTTTGCGCCTGAAAATGCCGTCCCTCTTCTCGCCGTATCCTCTCGTTTGCTAGTCACTCGAACGCTTTCCAAATCCTATGGACTAGCAGGGCTACGCGTAGGTTTTGCTCTAGGAGATCCTGAACTCATCGCCGTGCTAGATAAGGCAAGAGAAGTCTACAATGTTGACAGACTTGCTCAATCAGCCGCACTTGCCGCGATTCGAGATCAAGAACACTTTAGGGAAATCGTCGGTAAAATAATCAAGACTCGAGAATGTACAATTGCAGAACTCCGCCGTCGCAATTGGAAGACGTACGAGAGTGTAGCGAATTTTGTTTTTACAGAGCCTCGCACTATTACCGGACGCATCGGTGCCGAAGTGGCCGAAGATTTATTCACCTTCCTTGAGCACAACCTAATCCTCGTCCGCCGCTTTCCTAATCATTCTTTGACGTCTTCATTCCTGCGCATCAGTATAGGTGACGACAATCAGATGCACACCTTGATGGAGACCATAGACGAATGGGCGAAGAACGCTTAGGAGAAGTTACGCGCGAGACGAAGGAAACCCGCGTCAAAATTTCTCTTGCACTTGATGGTTCGGGTGAAGGGAAAATCAATACGGGAGCACCATTCTTTGACCACATGTTGGAACTTTTCTCTCGTCATGGCTTTTTCGATCTTTCAGTAGACGCCGCTGGTGATGTTGAAGTCGATTACCATCATCTCGTTGAAGATGTAGGCCTAGCTCTCGGCAAGGCTCTCAGTGCAGCACTTGGGAACCGAGGAGGGATAGCACGCTATGGTTTCTTCCTCCTCCCTATGGACGAGACCTTGGTCTCCGTAGCCATTGATCTAAGCAATCGTCCTTTCCTCGTCTACGACGCCGAACCCCCGATAACCTTTGTGCGGGACTTCAATGTGAATCTTTTCAAGGAATTTTTCCAAGCGTTTGCGAACGAGGCTGGAGCCAACCTCCATGTCCGCCTCGAGTATGGGGAGGAACCTCACCATGTAGTGGAAGCAGTCTTCAAGGGGTTTGCTCGGGCACTGGACAATGCCACTCGTCGCGAACCTCGTCTCGGCGGAGCAGTTCCCTCCACCAAGGGTACGCTTTCCGAGTGATTTGTATCTTCCTGCTCCATGAGTGAGCAAGCGTCTCCTAGAGTGGCCATAATCGATTATGGTACGGGCAACATCCGAAGCGTTGTGAGAGCGTTCGAATTTCTTGGTGCCAGTCCAACCATTGCGACCAATCCTGAAGCTACTGAATCATCTGATGCAATCGTCTTTCCCGGGCAGGGGTGCTTCCCCGACTGTATGGACGCCTTACGGGCTACTGGATTTGATTCTCTCCTGAAAGAATGGATTGCATCCGATAAACCTTTCTTCGGGATTTGTCTTGGGTTGCAGGCATTGTTCGAATGGTCGGAGGAAGGCGATGTTAGCGGGCTTGGCATCCTTCCCGGGAAGGTGCATAGGTTTCGTCTGCCTGCCGAATATAAGGTTCCTCATATGGGTTGGAACAGTGTAAAGTTTACTGAGAACGCAACCCCTTGGTTGCGATCAAGACTAACTGGTGGAGATCAGTTTTATTTCGTTCACAGTTATCGAGTGGAATCGGAGCTGGAAAAGAATGTTTTCTGCCGAACTGAATACGGCGGTGATTTTGTTAGCGGAATTTCCTTTGGGAATTGTCATGCCACGCAGTTTCACCCTGAAAAAAGTCAGGCAAAAGGGTTGCAAATATACCGAAATTTTCTTGAAAGTGTAGACCTCTCATAACACCATCGCCCCATTTGGCGTCCGTCCTTTTTGATCCCCTTACCCAACCCTATTTCCACAATGGAAAATACCGCCAGCATTCGCATAGGTAACGACAACTACGATGTCGCTGTTATTACCGGGACAGAAGAAGAAAAAGCAATCGATGTTCGTGCGCTTCGCAAGGAGAGCGGAACCATCACTTTCGACGATGGTTACGGGAACACAGGAGCTTGCGAAAGCAAGGGTACCTTTATCAATGGCGAAAAGGGTATTCTTCGATACCGCGGCTACCCGATCGAGGAGTTGGCCGACAAGTCATCTTTTCTCGAATCTTCCCATCTAGTCATCTATGGCGAACTCCCAACTGCAGATAAGTTGGCGACTTTCCGCCAACGAGTTTCCGATGCTGGTTTTCTTCCTGAAACTGTTGCCAAGGTAATTGAGTCCTTTTCTTCCGACGCTCATCCCATGGCTGTACTTTCCGCTGGCATTCACGCCCTTGGAGCCTGCCACCCCGACAAGACTACGAATGATAGAGGCAAGGATTTGGCAACGTTTGATGTTTCCTCGGCAATTCTCATCTCTGCTGTTCGTACGATCGCAGCAAGATGCTATCGTGCACGTGAAGGACTGCCACCTGTTAAAAGCAATCCCGAGAAATCATACTGCGAGAACTTTCTCTCAATGATGTTCTCGGATGCCAATAACCCCGAACCTATCCCGGAAGCCGTCACTAACGCCCTTGATCTTATTTTTCTTCTTCATGCCGATCACGCGCAAAATTGCTCCACTTCTACTGGTCGTATGATAGCTTCCGGCGGTGCCAATCCCTTTGCATCACTTGCCGGAGCCGTTTGCGCCTTGTGGGGACCACTTCACGGAGGCGCGAACATGGGTGTTATCCGAATGCTTAACGAAATTCATGAATCTGGGGACGATGGATCTCGATACATTGAGTCTGCCAAGGCTGGAGAAACCCGCCTTATGGGCTTTGGACATCGAGTTTATCGCAACTATGATCCTCGTGCGAAAATCCTCAAGGGTGCCTGCGATTGTGCATTAGAGGCTTTGGGAGTTACCACACCCATTCTTGATATTGCTCGCAATTTGGAGGAAGTCGCTCTCAAGGACGAATATTTTGTTCAACGCAAGCTTTACCCCAACGTCGATTTTTATAGTGGCATTATCTTGCAAGCGCTTGGTTTTCCCACAGATATGTTTACAGTACTCTTTGCCATTGGTCGAACTCCAGGTTGGCTCGCTCATTGGAAGGAAATCGCCGAAGGCCCACAGCGAATTCATCGCCCTAGGCAAATATATCAAGGAGCGACTCAAAGAAACTATGTAGTTCTTAAAGATCGCTGAGAAGAAAGCTTAGGTTTCTTTCTCAGCTTCTGACCCCGCCGCCCCAACGAGCACCTCCTCAATGGTCAAGCCAGCATGGGCCTTGATCCCCTTGATCAAGTGCCACAAGGCAAGAAATGTAACTATCATGCAAGGAATGCTGATCACGGGCAAACTCCATCCCATCATCGCGCCCACTTCTTCATTAAAGGCCTTCTTGTTCTCAAAGGGTTCAGTTACCACAATGATGTTGGCCAACACATAGTTGAGAACAGCACTCAGGATAAAGGATCCTGCTATGTACCAAGTACACCTTGCCAACAGTGAGTCAAAGGCTTGTTTGGAACCTCTCGCTTGTAGGGCGGTTTCAATGCGGTCAACATTCAAGAAGTCTGGATTGTAGAGAAACAACTTAACGAGAGGTTTCTCCGTCTTGAGGGTAATTACTGTAACGATGGCCAGAATGGCAGGCAAGGCGGCTTCCTTGATTGCAAACATTGATGCCGTTGCGCCTGGAATCAACCCGATGCCACCTGTGAGCAAGGCACTTACGGCCCCGAGAATTGAGATTATGTTCCACCGTTTGCGTCGTCGCAAATCCCACAGCCCGTACGATACCGGGAAAGTAATTGCGAAAACGAGAATTATGGAACCCACCAAGGTGCCTTCCGCGGATGCCCCCATTAAGCCGCCAAGTGTTTCACCCACCCAATCGTCTCCCTTTCGAAGGATCAAGATCGGAACCACGAGATTGAAACCGAGGTTGAGCCATACGCTCTCTCTCTTTTGGTTTTGATTTCCCATTAGAATTCGGTTCTGGTGAAGAGACAAATTGACTCGCAAGTAAAGCGAGGGAACGCGAGCCTTTAACGAAAAGTGACAAACGCAAGCGCATTTCGCTGTCTAGTAACTGCTGGGCCCACGAGGGAATGGTTGGATCCAGTCCGTTTCCTTTCCAATCCATCGTCGGGAAAGATGGGTTATGCATTAGCTCAAGCAGCGTGCAAACGGAGTTGGCAAGTGGATTTGGTTAGTGGGCCTGTAGCATTAACGGTCCCTGCGGGAGCAACGCCGACTTTTGTGGAAACTGCTGAGGAAATGAGAAACATATGTTTGAATCTTTTTCCTAATTGCGACCTTTTGCTTATGGCCGCTGCAGTATGCGACCATAGACCCAAGTCTAGGTCAGATTGCAAGTTGAAGAAAAACCAAATGTCTGAAACTCTGGAAATGGAACCCACCCCTGACATCTTGTCCGAGCTTGGCACTCTGAATGGTCAGGGCCAAGTCTTGGTCGGTTTTGCCGCAGAGACCAACGATTGCGAAGTTAACGGCGAGGCCAAACTCCGTGAGAAGAACTTGGATTGGATTGTTGTCAACGAGGTGGGCATTGATGGTTGTGGTTTTGCTGCCGACACCAACACGGTTACTTTGATCGGAAAAAATGGATTTTCGGAATCTATAGGACCTGCTCCTAAGCTTGAAGTGGCCAAACTAATACTGGGAAGGCTATACCCTTGAAATCGCGAACAAGCCCGCTGGATCGGGTACTCGGGCGTCTCGACGACTTGGACGAAGTCAATCTTGGTATTCTTGTCCAGAGACTGGCTAAGGATCGCCGTTTGCTGGAAACAATATTTGATGTCATTAGGGATGGCATTCTAGTGCTCGATGGGGTTGGTTCCATCCAGTATGCGAACCTGCAGGGGCGAAGATTAATCGGGTTGAAGGAAAGTTCCGTCGGCAAGGTAAAGGTTGCTCGAGCGG
>CAZWTI010000094.1:0-3750 GCA_964637065.1 uncultured Puniceicoccaceae bacterium | reverse complement strand
GTGATCCAAGAGTTTCGCATTCATTTGAACCAGTGAGAGCCATGTTCACAGCAATTGCAACACTGCCTCGAAGACTCATTCTTTCTCGATTTTCTCAGACTTCCTGCGTTTCTGTGGTGGAGGGAATACCTTCTTGTGAACTGCGTACACCCGCGCGAGTTCCTCGATCGGTTCGGGATGATCGACCACGCGCAGGTCTCGGTAGCGATCGTTGAGACCCGAATAACCCCAGCCCTCCCGCACGATCAGCAAAGCCGCGGATTGCCTTCCCCGCTTGTCGCCTCCGGCCTCTTGCCCGGCCCTCAGCGAGGCAATCAGGCGATCGCCCAAGTCGCCCTTGGCCTTCTCGAACGCATCCGCCATGGCATTCACGACTGCAGGTCCCGCCAATATGTTTCCCTGCGCCGCGTAATCCTTGCCGGTCTTTCCCCCCGCCCATGCCATGCATTTCTTTCCCGTGAAGGTGGAGGCGTTGCCTTCGGTCGAGATGATGCCGACCTGTCTATGCTCTCTTCCCAAATCGGCTTGGGTCAGAATTTTAATCGTTTCATCAGGCGAAGCCCCCTTTGCCAGAAGTTGCAACCCCAAGGGACCATAGCGGGTGTTTGCCCACGATTGCGTCGCGATCGCCCCGATCCCTGCCTTCGCCCAGGGAACAACGCTTCCAACGGCCACGAACTTCGACTGCACGGCGATGCCCAGTTCGCCCGTGGCGGTATCCCTGGCCACGATGGAGAAGGTGGCGACGGGCGGACTATCGTCATTCGCGGTTGCACTGGATTCGAGTGCCGAAAAAGCCGATATTGCCAAAACGGCTGAGCGGATTACGAGGTGAGGTCTTTTCATTCCATCTTGACCCTGCCTGCGGGGAAGATAATGTCCAGCCTTTGCTTGGTTGCGGGCGTAGCTCAGTTGGTAGAGCAGTTGACTCTTAATCAATTGGTCGTGGGTTCGAGTCCCTCCGCCCGTACCAAGAGCAAAGGCCCGTTGGAATATCCCGTTACCCCAGTACAAACTTCAAAAAAGTTTCAGGAAATTTGACAGGAGGAAAATACGCGTTATAGTTGTATTTTGCATTGTACGAATGGATAGGGAAAGGAGTTTTGGAAAAGAGTTTTCTTGATTTTTGGCGGAGGCATTTTTTTTGCTTCGAATATAGTTTTTTAAGGTGTGTGGAGCAGAGCGTTCACCCAATGGGGGACCTCGCCTTCTGAACAGCTAGCGCGTTCCAGCGGATTTCTTTGCAGGGAGATCTCGTCTCTCGAGCGGTTCCGTCTTCTCCGTTTCCGAAAACGTATTTCGGTTGCGCCGGCGACTTATCTCTTCTCGGAGGCTCAAACTTTTAACGAAAACAACAATGAGGATGAACGAAATATGGAAAAATCAAATGAAGAAAATCAAGTCGGGTCCGGTGCTGCCGCGACTCGCGACAAGCGCGGCAATCGAAAAGAAGGAAGGAACGCGGATACGACCAGCGTCAACCTCGATGAAGCCATAAGGATAGACCTCCCCCCGTCCGTATCCCACCTTAAGCCCATTCGCTTCGAGACGGTCGACGGCCGAGGCGGCTGGGTTACTTCCTTGCCCGGTTCGAGGCCGATAGCGACTCCCGCTTACGACAAGGGGATGTTGTTCGTGGGCGGCGGATACGGCTCCTATGAATTCTACGGCCTGGACGCCCGGACGGGCGAAGTGGCCTGGAGGACGACGACGGCTGACGACGGGCCCACGGCCGCCGTGGTGGAGGACGGGCTGGTCGCCTTTAATACCGAGAGTTGTTCCATCATAGTCTGCAAGGCCGATACGGGGAGTCTCGTTTGGCAGGAATGGTTGGGAGATCCCCTCATGAGCCAGCCGGCCATCGACAAGGGGAAACTCTTCCTGGCTTACCCGGCCGGGCAAAGGCAGGGAAAACCTTTTCTCGGACAAAAGTCGCACCTAATGCTTTGCGCCGATCTCTTTACCGGTCGTCACGTTTGGGAGCGGGAGATAACCGGCGACGTCATCACCGCGCCCGTGATCAACGACGACCAAGTGTTCTTCACCTGCTTCGACGGCACGGCATTTTGCCTTGATGCCGAGAACGGCAAAGTGCAATGGAGCGAAAGAACCGATTCCACCTCCGCCCCGCTCGTCGTGAACGACGACGTCGTCATGACCGAGAAAATCAAGGGGGCCCTGCGTTCTCAGGAGAGCGTTTGGAGGCGAGAGCGTCACAGCGGGGGACGCCGCCACTCCGGTTCCATGCTGTCCAAGAATGCGGCTTTTCTAGATTACGAAAGTGATTTCGAAGCTTCGGGTTTGTCCGAGGACTATTCTACCGTCCTCGATTCATCGGTTGGTTTCGCGTCGGCTCCGCAGGCGGCGAAGCTCCGTGCCGCCAGAAGGCACGTCGGCGTGTCCAGGGTCGCAGAGGCTTGGGCTTACCAAGGTTCGCGCGCAAGTTATGGAAAGGGGAGGTACTTTCAGGCCGGCTCGGGATCCGTCGATTGCATAGTCGGGGATTCCGGCGAGTCTTGGAAAACCGAATTCACGGGCAAGGAAATCAATGTTGACGACCAGATTTTCCTGCCCCCCTCGATGGGCAAGGATTATCTCTACCTCTGCAGCAGGCATGGCCATCTCGTGTCCGTGAGTCAGAACGACGGGTCGACGGGTTTGTGCTATTCGACCGGGCAGCGGATTTCCTTTCAGCCATGTCTGGCGGGTGGCTCGGTCTACGTTGGCACAAATCACGGCAGGATCTTTTGTCTGGAAACCGGCGGCGTCGACGCGTCGGAATGGCATATGTGGGGTGGCAATGCGCAACACAACAAGACGGCCTGAGCGATTCTTCGATTCGGGCAGGGGAGGGTGGCGAGCCGCTTGCCCTCCGAGTGCAGATTGGTCTCTTACGCAAAATAGAACTTCTTTATTCGAATTGAATGAAAACACGTGAAATAAAGCCTCACTGGCGTCTTCTGAGGGCGGAGGGCTACAGGTTGATGGGCATGCTGCCCGAAGCGATCCGGGAGGTCGGCGTCTTGGGCCGGGAAGGTTCCCTTTGGATGGAAACCCACATGGTTACGGCGGCAATCAAGTTCGACCGGGGCGACTGGAACGACTTGCTTCCTCTTTCAAGGCGTCTTCGGGAAGTCTTTCCGGCCATGGCTCGGTGGATTCTATACGAGGCGGAGGCCCTTCATCACGTGGAGGACGTCTGGTCGGCGACCGCATGCGTCATGCGCGCCCTCCCTCGATTTCCCCGTGAACCGGAGTTTCGTTATCTCCTGCACTACCTGCACGGTGACGCGGGAAATCTCGACAACGCTCGCTATTGGCTTGGCGAGGCTCTTCGACTTGATGCCAGGCCCACCAAGGTTGCGCAGGTCCAATGCAAATGTCACAGGATTGAAGTCGATTCCGTCTTCGCGTTACCGAAGAAGGTTCCACGCGGCGAGAAATCATGAGTTGACTTGCCCCGAGGACTCCTGAAGCGAGTTCCATTCTTCGATCGAGGACTTCGTTGGAAACAGTTTAAGTGTCTATCGTTTGGCTCGGAAGGTAATCGGGATCGACTTGACGCGGGTCGTGGGGGCGAAACACATTGTATTTTCGATACAAGAGAATTTAAACGCCAGCATTTTTTCCTTAAGTATATGATAATCAGTCGGATGAGGTTGTAGTAAGCGCGAGAATTATTTTCTCGCAAAATCCAAATATTACGCAAAGCACTTATGTAGAACTACATAGGTTGTGTGATGTTGCGAA
>CAZWTI010000093.1:0-11032 GCA_964637065.1 uncultured Puniceicoccaceae bacterium | reverse complement strand
CCAAGGTAATTCCGGAGGGGCTCTCATTGATGCTAAAGGTCGTCTTGTTGGCATCAACACGGCGATTTATTCCCGCACCGGAGGCAGCATCGGCATAGGATTTGCCATTCCCGTCAACCTTGCCCGTAGCGTTATGACCGGACTGATCGATAAGGGCGGTGTCCAGCGTGGTTTTCTCGGAGTGAAGCTAGAGGATGTGTCGACAGGTAGCGGGGCTCGCATCGCCGAGGTTGTTACCGGTACGGCAGCTGATCGGGCTGGGTTGCGTCGAAGCGATCTCATCGTAAAAGTTTCAGGGAAGGAAATTGCCTCTGTTTCAGAATTACGATTGGCAATTTCGCAGACCCCCCCTGGTGCCAGCATTCCCTTGGAGGTAGTGAGGGATTCGAGACGGGTCAAGATCCGCGTTACCCTTGGTAGTCTTGAGAATCCAGCCCCTCTTAAACTCGGAGGCGCCGTTATTCCCGGAGTGACTCTCACTCCTTTGGATCGTTTGCTTAGACAACAATTCAAGGTCCCTAATGCTGTAAGCGGTCTAGTCGTCACAAAGTCATCTGGTGAGGTGCAGACTATCCGTGAGGGCGTTGTGATTGTTGAAATCATTGGACAACCGGCTCAAGACATTGAAGATGCCCGATCGTTTCTCCGCACAGGCCTCAATCGTTTCAAGGTCTGGTTCAGAGGACGCTTCAGTTTTCTGCCTTACCGCATTCCTTGATCGACTTAGTCAGCCCTGCCCACTTCATAAATAACTACTCCAGCGAAGAGATTTGGCAGAAGAATTCTTGGAGTTTTCCAATTCCCGCCAAGGGAAACCCTCCGACGAGTGACTAAGTCGCGTTCCCTGCAAAAAATTTCAAAGTCGCGTATAGCTATTGGATTTCCAGGACCACGCTCGTGCCAAGACCTGTCGTATACATCGTTTCTAATGCGGCAACCTCGCAACAAGTAATTCAATCGGTTTCTCCAATAACCATGATTGACAAAGCTTACCACGACTCTTTTGGCCACTTGTAGGGCTTTCTCTATTACTTCGCCAGGGTGTTCTAATTCCTCCATCGTCCGCGAGAAGACAACCCAGTCGAAGGAATCGTTGGGAAAACCGACCAATGTTTCTTGGACATCCCCTTGGTAGACTGGTACTGTCCGAGAGACGCAACCAATTACCTTCTCGATATCCAAATCCACGCCCAATCCGCGGACATTTTTTGTTTTTGCCAGGTGTTCAAGGAGGATTCCTCGACCACATCCAAGGTCTAGGACACTCTCTCCTTCATTTACCCACTCGTCGATTACCCGAAAGTCGGCTTCCTTCTTCGCTTCGGTTCGGGTAATTGTTTTGGCTCGTGAACGTTGTCGGACTAGTTCCGCATCGTCTGCTCCTTCGAGGAAAACCTTTATCAATCGATGGAATTTTTCAGACTCAAGCAAAAAGGAGTCATGGCCGTAGTCATGGTCTATTTCTGCGTAAGAAGCATCCTTCCCTAGGCGTTGCAAGGATTCGACGATTTCACGGTTTTGCTTGGGCGTGTATAGCCAATCGGAAGTAAAACCGACGACAAGTGTGCGGGCATTAATACAACTCAGATTTGAATCTAATCTTCCTTCCTCATCATGTAGGTCAAACCGATCTAAGGCCTTGGTAAGATTGAGGTAAGTGTTGGCATCAAAACGGGTGACGAAAGTTTTTCCTTGATGCCTCAAATAGCTTTCCACCTCAAACTCTACGCCAAAGCGTTCTCCTGTCTCCTTCCGCCTGGAACGACCGAACTTTCGCTCCATTCCCTCCCCCGAGAGATAGGTGATGTGTGCCATCATCCTCGCTATAGCGAGGCCCACTTCGGGGCCTCCATCTTGAGGATAATCACCCTTGTTCCACTTTGGGTCACCTTGAATGGCGGCACGTCCCACCTCGTTGAAAGCGATTGTTTGAGCGTTGTGGCTTGCAGTGGCTGCTATGATCAGGGCCCTCTCCACCATCTCGGTATAGGAAGCCGCCCATTGCAGAACTTGCATTCCTCCCATGCTTCCACCGACGACGGCGTAAAGATGATGAAGGCCGAGATGTTCTATTAATCGCTTCTGTGCCGTGACCATATCGCCTATTGTCAAATCTGGGAAGGCCATACCGTATGGTTTGCCTGTTGCCGGATTGTCGGAAGTGGGTCCGGTGGACCCTTGGCAAGCGCCGAGGCAGTTGGAACAGATTACGAAAAATTTTGAGGTGTCGATGGATTTGCCCGGGCCTACAACTTGATTCCACCAACCAGGCTTCCGGTCCGCCTCCGAGTGAACCCCCGCACAGTGGTGATCTCCCGTCAAGGCATGACAGACCAGAATCGCATTATCTTTTTCGGGAGTGAGCTCGCCATATGTCTCATATCGCAGTTTGATTTCGGAAAGTTTGCCGCCTCTCTCAAGAGGCAATGGACTAGAGTCATTGAAATCATGCTGCTCAACGAGACCTACCTCACCCAGACTTTTTAAATAATCGGGTTTCTCTTTGTTTTCACTCATGTCAGGGGCCACATTCCAGTATTTGGACCCATATTCTTACTGCCCTAGTTGAAAAAACTAGTATTATTTCGATACGTGAGCTTCGATCAAAGCCTCGTCTATGTCATAATTACTATGTACGGCTTTTACGTCTTCCAAGTCCTCCAAGGAATCAATCAGTCGAAGGATTTGATGAACTACACCTTCATTGATAACTGAGACGAGATTCTCAGGGAGGTAAACAAGTTCAGCCGAATCCGGGCTTACTTCTGCACTTTCCAGAGCTTGCGACAGCTTGTCGAAGGCACTCACTTCGCACAGGACCTCGTAATGGTCATCCTCGACAATTATGTCTACGGCGTCATTTTCGAGGCCAAGCTCCGTTAACGGGTCTTCATTGATCTTATCTTTGGCGATCAGGAATTGGCCCTTACGTTTGAAGTTGTAGGAAAGGGCGCCTGCCCCCGCAAGGTTTCCTCCTCCTTTTGTTAGGGTGCTGCGTACCTCTGCCGCCGATCGATTTTTATTGTCCGTGGTTACCTCGACGATTAGGCCCACGCCCCCTGGTGCGTAACCCTCATAAAGAAGTTCTTCAATAATTGTGCCCTCGAGTTCGCCCGTACCTTTTTTGATTGCGCGCTCGACGTTTTCTGCAGGCATGTTGGCCTGCTTGGCTTTGAGAACAAGTGTGCGCAGGCGCGGATTGAATTCCGTGTCTCCACCCCCATCGCGAGCGGTCAGCATTATCTCCTTGCTGATGACACTAAAGATTTTTCCACGCTTAGCGTCAACGGCGGCCTTGTGCCTCTTGGTCGTGGCCCATTTGCTGTGCCCGGACATCTTCGTTTTACTTCTTGTTCCCTTATGTTACCAATCGCGACGCAACAGGCGGTCAGGTCACCTAAGCTTTTTCAACATGAAATCATAAGCGGCTTCAAGCTTTTCCTTTTTCTTTACGGCTTGGGCCTGCCGTTTTGGTCCTAGATGCCGCATTTTGTCGGGGTGAAATTTCATCATCCTTTTCTTGTAGATTTCCTCTACTTGTTTCTTTTTAATTTCACCGATCATTTTCAGTCCCAGTGTTAGGCGATGTTTACGTTCCTCATCGTCGATGAAATCGGCATCGGGTTTTCTCGGCTTGTTCTTTTCTTCAATGTTCTCCAAGTCTTTTTTTTCAGCAGCGATTTCCTCGGGCGATTTCCCTTTTTTAGTAATGAGTGTCTGGAAAATGGTCATCATGTTTTGCACAGTCCAGTAGAGTACTAGTGCCGAGGAAAAGAAATACAGGAAGATGAGAAACATGAAGGGCATAACCCTCATCATTTTTGCGTTCATTCGTTGAGCGTCGCTGGCGTTCGGCCCCAATTGCATTGGGGTAAGCTTCATCTGGAACCACTGAGTGGTCACCATTAACAAAGGCAGCAAGTTGAACGAATAACCACCTAATTCTGAAACATTGTCTTGTTCGGAAAGATCGGTGATCCACATGAAATCTTGACCGTACAGTTCAGCTGCCGAACGAAGCATCCAGAACATACCCAGAAAGATAGGCATTTGGATGAGGATTGGCCAGCACCCAGCGAACGGATTTACTCCCTGTTCCTTATAGAACTTCATCATCTCCTGATTCAACTTCTGAGAATCATCCTTGTACTTTTCGCGAAGATCACCCATGGGTCCTTGCAGTGCCGACATTCGCTTTTGGGATCGCGTTGCTTGTGCGGTCAAAGGCCACAATATTAGTTTCACGACTATCGTCATGACGATGATGGCCCAGCCGAAGTTACCCAACCAGCCGTGCAATTTATTAAGAAACCAATTTAAAGGTTCGGAGACCCACCAGAAGATGCCAAACTGCATCACCTTATCCTGCTCGTGTTCCAGTTTGGTAAGTCCCACGAAATCCTTTGGGCCTGCATAATGGAAGAATTCCACGCTTCGGCTTTCTCCGGAACCCAAGGAACCGAATGGCACGGAAAGCGAGCCGGTTACACCCGAAAGCATGTCCGAGGCATTGGCTTCTTGCGTTAATTGCAAAACCTTCCCGCGAATTATTGCCTCTCTTTCCCAGAGAGGGCGAACAATGCTTGCGAAGAACTGGTTGTTCACGCAGGCCCACTTGGCAGAACTCAGCTGTTTCTTCATCTCGCCGGCATCACCCATTTCACTGGGTTGGAAAAACTCCTCCTCCTCACCGTCAATCCGTCCGCTGCATTTCGCGCAAGAACAACCCACTTCCTGAGGCGGGCCTGAATTGTAGTATCCGACATTAAGATATGTGTCGGAATAGTCGAACGGGTTGTATAGGCGTCGAATGGGCAATGCCGCCCCCAAACCCACGCGAATCCTACCTAGCTTTAGTGCGGAATCCCCTAGGTTTGTTACAGTGGTCTTATGGCGAATAACATAGCTTGAGTTAGCATCACGAACATATTCTCGCCGAACTTCGACATTCCCTGTGCGGTTTACGAGGGCCACCATTTTCTCAGAATCACCTTTCCCTTCCTCAATTTCATAGGCGCTGTGTTCAAAATTAGGAATGATTAGATTACGACCATTCTCATCCTCAAAAGATAGAGCAAAAGGAGCCTCCGCACCTTTAGGGAAAGTCATTGCATAGTCTTTATTTAGACGTTTTCCCTTTGCTAATCGTACCTCACGAATGGCTCCTTGTAGATTAGTGAATACATAGGATGAGCTTTCGTTTCCAAGACCCTGAAAAATTTGTTCCTCTCGAGGGGCTATTACTACGGAAGAAGCTGTGGCATTACTCTCGTTGGTGCTCGTTCTTTCCGTTACATTGGTTTCGAAAACGGTCTTCTCTGAGGGAGAAACTTCTGAGATGTGACTCTGGCTGCCTTCTGCTTTGGCTTTAGTTGCAGCTGCACGGTCTGCTTCAGTCGGACGCTGCTGTTCTTTTGCTTGCTCCACAAACATGTAGAGTGCCAATAGCAGCAAACTAAAGCCAATGAGGTAGTTCTTCATCGTTTGAATCAGAGCTTGTTACATGCTTGGAGAAAAAGCCCTTCTAATACGGCAAAGGAATTCTTAAAGATCGAAGGGTATGGAATGACTACAAAGTCGCAACCTTTGGGTATGGCTTCTTGGTGTTGGCGAAACAATTCCCTGAACAACCTCTTGGCTCTATTTCGCAATACTGCGTTTCCTAGGCTTTTTGTCGCGATTATTCCTAGCCGACTATTAGTTTGGAATCCCGCTCCTGACCGAGCTTGAATTAGGAAGCAAGACATTCGAACTCGCCGTCCGTGTTGTTTCACCTTTTGGAAATCCTTACGCTTGCGAAGGTGTTGTCTGGTCCTGAAGCGCAAGTTGCCCACGCTCACATGGCTTGGCTTAGGCGATGGCAAGGATTAGCGGAAGCGACGGGCTACTGAAGCACTTAGACGCTTACGTCCTTTTCGTCGGCGATTCCTTAGGATTTTTCGTCCCCCACTAGTACTGTTGCGTTTGCGAAAACCACATTTTCGGGCTCGCCGCAACTTTGACGGGTTATAGGTCGGTTTCATCAGTTATGCTTTTTGGGGAAAATTGTCGATAAAATCGTTTTTCTTGCTAAAGTCAAATCTTCCCGAAGTTGGCTTTTGCTATAGCAACTATTAAACTTGTCTGACCTCTTTCGTCTTGCCGGTTCACTTGATTCCGTCAGAATTCCCCGCATTCTTTTAGTCCCGTTCGTCTAGCCAGGTTAGGACACCGGGTTTTCATCCCGGCAACAGGGGTTCGAATCCCCTACGGGACGCCATCTCGTTAGCCAAGGCTTTAGTGTTGCCATGTGTCGCTTGCCTTTCACCTGTCGATCGATGCGTTGCCCCTCTTTTTTGTGAAGCAATCAAACAAGAAGATTCGTCTACATGGCGTGAGACAGAATAACTTGAAAGACATTAACTTGGATATTAGCCTTGGTGAAATTACCGTCATCACGGGCTTGAGTGGCACAGGTAAATCATCGCTCTTGTTTGAAGTGCTGCATGCCGAGGGTCAGCGCCGCTATGTCGAGACATTTAGCCCCTATGTGCGGCAATTTCTCGAAACCCTCCCTCGTCCAAAGGTTGATAAAGTACAAAACATACGTCCCTCCATCGCTGTCGAGCAACGCAATGCTGTTCGCAACTCCCGATCCACAGTGGGAACGATGACGGAACTTTCTGACTACTTCAAGGTTTGGTTCTCTTCGGTCGCTCAATTGATTGACCCTGCTTCGGGGAGGCCCTTGGTGGAGGAATCACCCTCAAGCCTCGCTCGCGGGATCGTCAATGAATTCGAGGGGCAAGCCATCGTCGTGGGTTTTCGCACTAGTTGTCCGGATGGGTTCCCTGTCAAGGATTTCCTTCGGGCACTGACAAAGGTAGGTCATGTCCGAGCATCCGACGGGAAGGTTCTTCGACGTATCGAGAAACTGCAGAGGTATGGGTGGTCAGGCGGTGAATTGTTCGTCGCCCTTGACCGTGTTTTCTCTAAGCCCTCAAAATCCAAGCGCATTGTAGAAGCTGTCACCACTGCCTTGAAGTCGGGGAAAGGAGAAGTAATGCTGTTGAGCGAAAACGGCAGATTGCTTGGCTCCCGTTTCGAAGGACTCCGCTCTTCTGTCAATGGAAAGCGTTTCTCGCCTGCATCCCCAGCACTCTTTTCATTCAATTCGCCTCTCGGCGCCTGTCCTCGCTGCCGAGGTTTCGGGAGGGTTATCGAAGTAGATTATCGTCGCGCAATCCCGGATGAATCCCTCTCCATTGCAGAAGGAGCCATTCGAGCCTTTAGTGGAAAAGTCTATGGGCAGTCACTATGTGATCTCCTTAGAACTGCCCGGCAACACGCTTTTCCCACTGAGAAGCCATGGTGTTTTCTTTCCGAAGAAGAAAAAGCCTTTGTCATCGATGGAGAAGAAGGTTATGTCGAAGACGCTGGCATGTGGTATGGGCTACGCAGATTTTTTCGCTGGCTGGAGAGCAAGTCATACAAGATGCACGTGCGTGTTTTCCTTTCCAGGTATCGCGGTTACTTTACTTGTCCTGATTGTGATGGAGTTCGTCTACAGCCCAATGCCTTGTCGTGGAGGTGGCAAAGAAAAACACTGCCCGACCTTTATGGTATGCCCATTGCTGAACTTGGGGCTTATCTCAAGCGAAGGGCCAAGCCTGTTGGTGATTGTCGGGTCGACATTGTCCTGAACGGAATTGGTGAGCGATTGGGTTTTCTTGAACAAGTAGGTCTCGGGTACCTCAGTCTCGACCGTGCAGCCCGTACATTAAGTGGTGGAGAAACTCAGCGCGTGAACCTTGCCGCATGTCTCGGCGCCTCTCTTACCGAGACAATTTTTGCCCTCGATGAGCCTTCTATCGGTCTTCACGCACGAGATGTGGATCGTCTTGTTTGCCTCCTTCGGAATCTTGCAGATCAGGGGAATGCCGTTTGTATTGTCGAGCACGATGAGCGCATCATCAGGGCTGCAGATCAAGTCGTCGAACTGGGACCTGCCCCGGGAGATGGGGGGGGGAGCGTGACGTTCGTAGGCTCAGTCGCCAAGTTGAAAAAGGATAAGCGTTCACTGACGGGAGGGTATCTTTCTGGGCGCAAGAAAATCGAACGGAAGATGGTTTCTAAGCTACCTTTTAATGACAGTTCGCCCTTACTCCGCATTCGTGAAGCCTCCCATCACAATCTCCATCAGTTAAACCTCGACCTCCCCCTTGGTTGTTTTGTCGTTCTTGCAGGCGTCTCCGGCTCGGGTAAGTCTACTTTGTTGGAGAATGTTGTACGCGATGGGATGCTAGCATCCTTCGGTCAAGTTGCCGAGGAAGCAGCTGATTTGAAGAGCATCAGTTCCGATATTGATTTCGTTGAGGTCGTAATGGTTGACCAAACTCCGATTGCAAAAACGCCTCGTTCCAATCCTGCTCTTTTTGCCCAGGCTTGGGGTTCTATTCGTGATGCTTTTGCCAAGACAGACGATGCTCGCAGGGCAGGTTTTTCTTTTTCGGACTTTTCCTTCAACTCAGGTTTCGGCCGTTGTGAACAATGTCAAGGGCTGGGATACGAACGAGTTGAGATGCAATTTCTCGCGGACATATTTGCTCCTTGTCCTGCATGCGAAGGCCGTCGTTTTAAGGATGAGGTTCTTGCCATCCGACTGGATGATCTCGACATTGCTCAAGTACTCCAGTTGTCAGTTTCCGAAGCCGTGAAACGCTTTGACCGTATACCGCGAGCGGCTAAAAGCCTCAGGGAACTAGAGGCAGTCGGGCTTGGCTATTTGCCCATCGGTCAACCCTTGAATACCCTTTCCGGAGGTGAAGCTCAAAGACTCAAACTTGTCAAATACATGGGAGGTCTTGCTTCTGCTGATCAGCCCTCCCTCCTTCTTTTGGACGAACCTACGACAGGGTTACATCGTCACGATGTCGCTATGCTCTTACGTGTTTTGCGGCGTCTTTTACAAAATGGGCATAGCCTAATTGTTATTGAGCACCACCCCGACATCCTTGCAAGTGCCGATTGGCTTGTCGAGCTTGGCCCTGGAGCTGGAAAAAAGGGTGGGCGAGTAATTGCTCAAGGTTCTCCCCAAAAGATTTCTAGAGGTAAAACTTCTACTGCACTGGTTTTGGCAGATTTTTTGGGCATTCGTTCATCACTCACCGAACCTTCTTCGGAAAGACTCTTTGTTGAAGGCCGGGTTCCCCCAGCTAAAAATATGAAAGGTGATGATTCCCTCGAAATCATTGGAGCAAGGGAAAACAACCTTAAAAATCTTTCACTCTCCATCCCTCGAAACACTCTCACTGTCGTGACGGGTCCTTCTGGTTCGGGGAAATCCTCTCTCGCCTTCGATGTCGTTTTCGCCGAGGGTCAAAGGCGTTTCCTCGACTCGATGTCTGCATACGCCCGTCAGTTTGTTAAGCAATTGCCTCGTCCTGATGTGGACGAAATCAAAGGCATCGCTCCAACAGTTGCCATTGAACAGCGCGTTACCCACGGTACTGCAAAGTCCACGGTGGGAACGATTACGGAAGTAGCCCAATACCTGCGGTTGCTTTATGCCCGGGTGGGAACGCAATTGAGCCCAACAACTGGCGAACCTCTTACAATTGCAAGCGTCGATGCTCTCGCTAGGCGGTTGCAAAAACTTGTCAAGCAGGTTCCATCCAATGGCAAGGATCTCCTCCTTTGCTCTCCCCTTGTGCGAAGTCGCAAAGGCCATCATCGTCCTTTAGCTGCTTGGGTGTTTAGCAAGGGGTATGAACTTTTGCGTTGCGATGGTAAACTTGTGCCAGTGAAAGATTTTAGTGGGCTTGAGCGTTATGCCGAGCATGATGTTGATGTCGTTGTTTCAAATCTTTCTAGCTGTAGCCTCCGGCAATTTCGGGGATTACTTGAAGAGGCTCTTTTGCTTGGGAATGGCAGTTCTTTCGTTCTTGAACAAGGCAAAGGAAATATTTCATGGTTTTCAAAGACACGGGTTGATCCATGTACAGGTAAGGCTTTTCCGGAATTGGAACCCAAGCATTTCTCTTGGAATTCTCCACGAGGATGGTGTCCGACCTGTCGCGGGTATGGACTTTTCCATGACTGGATGAAGGATTATCTACCCGCGGATGATGAGTGGTGGAAGTTGCGAGACGGGGAAGTTTGCCCAACCTGTGCGGGCGATCGACTCGGACCCCTCGGCAGGAATGTCGTTCTGAGCCTAAATGGCCAGACCCGTATAACTCTTCCCGAAATGCTCGGGCTTAGTCCGATCGACCTTATGGAAACCCTAGGGAAATTAGTCGTCGACTTGAAAGGTGATGCGGTTGCGAAACAAGTTGTTCCTGAGGTTTGCGAGAGGCTTGCATTTATGAATGCGGTTGGACTTGGATACCTCGCGTTGGACAGGGGAACGTCAACGCTCTCGAGTGGAGAGGCCCAGCGCACCCGCCTATCTGCACAACTTGGGTCTAACCTTTCCGGTGTTCTTTATGTTTTGGACGAACCCTCGATTGGTCTCCATGCCAAGGATAATCAAAGGCTTCTCGACTCATTGGAACGACTCAAGTCTAAGGGCAACACCCTACTTATCGTTGAACACGACGAAGAAACCATGCGTCGAGCCGACCGCATTATTGACCTTGGACCCCAAGCAGGTCAATCAGGTGGACATCTTCTTGCAAATGGAACACTTGGTACTGTCTTGAAATCCTGGAAGTCTCCTACGGCAAAATTTTTAAGGGAAGGCATCCTTCACCCTATCCGTGGCAGTAGAAGACTACTCCCGAGTAAAAAACCCGGCAACCGTCCGCGAAGAATCTCTCCAGAATGGTTCGGTGTTTTGGGTGCGAATTTCCGAAACCTGAATAGAGTCAATCTTTGGATGCCCATGAATCGACTTATAGGTTTTTGCGGCGTTTCTGGTGCAGGAAAGTCTTCTCTTGCCCGAAGTTTGGTCAAACCAGCCATGGAATATGCTGCAAAAATCCAAGAAAAAGACCTCTCGGGACAAGAACTGTTCAAATTAGGGATTTTGCCGGATGGCTTGAATAAGAAA
>CAZWTI010000092.1:0-11812 GCA_964637065.1 uncultured Puniceicoccaceae bacterium | reverse complement strand
TCAATGGAAAAGTCGGCGTCTTGCCCAACGGTCATCTCACGCATGACGAAATACCGAAATACATCGGCTCCTCGATGGTCGATAAGCTGAAGAGGGTCCACCGTCTCGCCAGTACTTTTAGACATCTTATGCCCAGAAGTCATCCACCACCCGTGAACAAGAAGACATTTCGGCAAAGGCACGCCACAAGCTTGTAGCATTATGGGCCAGTAAACAGCATGGGGAGGGGATAGGATGTCCTTGCCAATGACATGAACATCTGCTGGCCAAAAAGAGTCAAATCCCTCCTCCCCATAGCCCACCGCAGATATGTAGTTAACCAAGGCATCGAACCAAACATAAGTCACAAAATCCTCGTCGAATGGCAGAGGTATACCCCATTCGAGGCGTTCCTTGGGACGGGAAATACATAGGTCATTGAGAGGTTCTTTCAGAAACTCAACAACTTGGTTACGACGAAAGTCAGGATAAATGAAACTTTCGTTTTCACTGAGAAAATCAACGAGCCAGTCTTGGTATTGCCCAAGCTTAAAGAAATAGTTCCCCTCGGTAATCTCGACTACCTCACCAAAGACCTCAGGCCATTCGCCGTCTATTTTGTCCTTTTCCTGAAGAAATTGTTCCGCTCGAGCAGAATAATAACCGCTGTACTCGGCATGGTAGATTTCTCCTCTGTCGTACAGGCTCTGGAGGATGTCCCGAACCACTCGCTTATGCCGCACTTCGGTGGTGCGCAAGTAGTCGTCGTTGGAAATTTCTAACTTGGCGAGGAGGTCTAGGAATTCCTTGGCCACTCGATCACAGCGTTCCTGAGGTTCCAAGCCTTCCTTTCTAGCGCTTTGCTGAACCTTTTGGCCATGCTCGTCCAAACCAGTCAGGAAATATGTTTCTTCGCCAAGAAGACGATGATGGCGAGCGATAACGTCGGCCAAAACCTTTTCGTATGCATGGCCTAAATGGGGAGACCCGTTTGCATAGTCAATGGCAGTGGTAAGATAGTATTTCTTCATCGAAAATCGTTTGCAGGTTTACGCTTGCAGAAGATAAAGACAAAATCTTTCTTTCAAAATCGTTTTTCGATGGTTGACTCGATACTGACAATTTCTGATAAAATGAACGAGCAAAGCAGCGCTTCCCCCTTAGCTAAAAGAGCTTGAGAGAAAAGCGTTCTGTTTGGGAACCTCCCATTCGGATAGCTGGTCAATCCTTCCCGTAGGTATGCCTACAATCCCCTACTCCCTTTGGGGGCTATGTAAAGAATACCTTTCTGGGCTATGAGTGAAAACAACAAGACACCTCACGACCTGCTTCAGGTAGAGGGCATACTGGAGCCGACAGAGAACAAATCGGGCACACTGCTCGATCCAACGCGTGGAGGCAAGTCTTCCCCGCATGATCCTTTCGTTCCCCGCGAACTGATGCGTCGGTTTAAGCTTCGCAAGGGTTCATACCTCGAAGCCAATGCAGCTCAGGACGCAAAGCGAGGAAACCCGAAAGTTCGTTTTATCGAAACTGTCGATGGCCTTCATGTGAAAGATCGCAAGAGGCAATTTCGCTTCGATCAACTCACTACCATCCAGCCCCAAGTGAAACTTAATCTTGAAGCGAGCGATAGTCGCATGACCACACGGATTATCGACTTGTTCTGCCCAATAGGGAAAGGACAACGCGCACTCATTGTGGCACCTCCACGAACAGGTAAAACTACTATCCTTCAAGATATAGCCAAGGGCGTGACGGAAAATCATCCTGAGTGCCACCTAATGGTTCTTCTAGTTGACGAGAGACCTGAAGAAGTTACCGATTTTCGACGTTCCGTACCTGCTGAAATGTTTGCTTCGTCTAATGATGAGGAAGTGAAGAGCCATCTTCGAATGGCTGAGTTGGCCACTGAGCGCGCCAAGAGGTTGGTTGAAACAGGGAGGGACGTTGTGCTCTTGCTCGACTCCATAACCAGGCTTTCCAGAGCATACAATGCCGCTACCGGCAAGGGTGGACGCACCATGACCGGCGGACTTGATGTCCGGGCCCTCGAAAAGCCACGTCAAATATTTTCCACAGCCCGCAACTCTGAGGAAGCGGGTAGCCTAACAATCGTAGCCACGGCCCTTATTGAAACTGGATCCAAGATGGACGAACTCATCTTTCAAGAGTTTAAGGGCACAGGGAATAGCGAGATTGTTCTTGACCGCAAAGTCGCTGAACTACGCCTATGGCCAGCAATCAACCTATCCTCTTCCGGCACACGGAAAGAGGAGGATCTCATCCCTGCGAAAATCCTTGAGAAAGCATCATTTGTCCGCCGGGCCATGGCCCCAATGAAAGTTGAGGACGCCGCCGAAACCTTGATTGAGAGAATGGCAAAAACCAACACAAACAAAGAGTTTCTCGACCTCATTACTACGGCATAACAGATTGACTAAAGGCCTAGCCAAAGACATTTTTTTTAACTTTTCCCTACGCACTCTCAACCTCGATTTAGATGCAAAATTTCGCTGAGCAATGCATGGATTTAGCCAAATCCATCCTAGGCAATAATTTGCAGTTTATCAACGAGGACGGCTCCATATCACCAGCGGAAGGAGAAAAGACTAGGGTGGATGAGGCTGGACATGCAGCATTAGCAATCGGCGAATATTTTAGGGCCACGGGTGAAGCCGAACTGGCAAGTCATGATCTTACCGACTTAGCTGCACGCTGCATAACCAATCAGGCGTTCATTCCTGAAGGCAATGAAAATGGTCTTGCTTATGCCGCGCTTGGGGTTCTTTCATTTGGCGCAGCAAAGGAACGCAACGATGTGTGGGAACGGTTACTCGACCCGACACGCGATCAACTGGACACACGCCTTTTAGCTCGATCTGACTACAGCAACCACTTTCAGTCCTTTAATATCGCCAAGGCTGTTTGTCGCTTCAGTCTCGGCCTTTCAAAGAAGGATGAGACGGGAAAACTTATCGATCGATTCGTAGAGCGCATAGAAAAGCAAAGTTCGGGGGGCTTCTTCGACGAAATGCCAAATGGATTCGGGGGAGTGTATGATGTTTATGGGCCCTTGTCCTTCATTTTTATACGCCAATCATTACAACTTCACGCAAATGTTCACCTTAAGGACCGCAAGCTTCCCAAGCTTCGCACTTATGCAGAAAAGTATCTCCGCATGCTGGCGGACTTGACACGACAAGACGGATTAGGCTGGAGTTATGGTCGTTCAGTTGGTGCCTATGGCCAACTGCACTGTATCAGCCTAATCCTACAGGCAATGAGAGATCATTGGGTATCCGAAGAGAAGGCTCCACTTTTCCTAGATACCCTTCGACGCCTATTTCAGTATTTTTTCGTCACTTATCTCAATCAGGAAAACGGTCTGCTTGTGGTTCGTGATGAGGAACGAAACACAGTCCCAAAACACACGACCCGCATGGCCAATTTCGATACTGCTCGATACCTATGTCAGTGGTCTCGTTTAGCTCGAGTGATTGGTGGTTCTCTTCGGGTTCCAGCTCCCAATCGTACAAAAACAGCAGGACGTTTCGTCATCTTTGACAAATCCCACAAAAAAGAACATGGCCTGTTCCTGTACAGGGATGAAAACTCGGGGATCCAGTTTCAGCTTCCCCTCATCGGGCCCGGGGAACCTCTCGCTTCAGATTCCCTCGCTTTCCCACATTGTCCGGGAATATTCGACTGGCCCGTTAATAAATATCTACCTGTTTTATTACCTGAGCTAACCTTCGGAGATCAGGTGATCATACCTTCGTATTATGGTAAAAACTGTGTGACAGGAATAGGTCCGCAGAATTCCTTCTATCTGCGTTTCAATCAACCTGATCTCGTTAAAATCGATGGTTCTTTTGCATATGGCTTGGGAAGTTGCCAAGTGCAGTGGACCTTCAATCGAGACAAGATTTCTTCAGAGTTTACTTTTCAAGTAAAAAACCAAGTTGCCATGGACAGCATGCGTTACGCCTTGGTCATCGGTTCACCACACACTATTTATCGGCTAGGAACGACACTCAGTCAGGGGAGGGAAGGTCTTCGGCCAAGCATTGAAAAAGATGACTTCCAGTCAGCATGGGGGGCCTTCGAGACCGTTACGGATGACCCCGATTACCGTGGGTATGCAGGCAATATCCACTACATCCAATTTCTGCGGCGAGAGCATCCACTCATAATGCGTCCTGGGCAGCGGTATAAACTTCAGGTTTCATTCGAGCCCGATATTGCCTTTGCAGATGAATGATTTTTCTCGTTGGCTATTCCATCTTTTTCGGGACTAGTTAAGCCATGCTTTCCGCTCGCGTGATTCCATGCCTTGATGTGGATGCAGGGCGAGTGGTGAAAGGTGTGCGATTCAAGGAATTACGAGATGCAGGAGATCCCGTCGCCATCGCCCAAGCTTATGAGGAACAAGGTGCAGATGAACTAGTTTTCCTCGATATTACAGCATCAAGCGATGACCGAAACATCATGCAGGATGTGGTCGAACGAACTGCCGACACTTGCTTTATGCCTCTAACAGTGGGAGGAGGCCTTCGCAACACTGAGGACATTCGGCAAATGCTATTGTCAGGGGCCGACAAGGTGAGTCTAAATACATCCGCCATCCTAAATCCAAAGGTCATCACCGAAGCCTCCACCAAGTTCGGCAACCAATGCATCGTTGTAGCGATAGACGCCAAGGTTGAACCTGATGGTAAAAGTTGGCGGGTTTACACCCACGGTGGCCGAAACCCCACGGAACTTGACGCCGTAAACTGGGCCCGCGAAGTAGTCTCGCGAGGTGCGGGCGAAATCCTGTTAACAAGCATGGACAGAGACGGTACAAAAATCGGTTTCGACCTCGAGTTAACTCGTTCTGTGAGCGAAGCCGTAGAGGTTCCCATCATCGCCTCGGGAGGGGTAGGAAACCTCAGTCACCTTGTGAAAGGAATCCGCGACGGCAAAGCTTCTGCAGTCTTAGCCGCGAGTATCTTTCACTTCGGTGAATTCACGGTGGGTGAAGCAAAGCAAGCCCTATCCGCCGCTGGAATTTCCGCACGAATTTGACCGAAGGCTTTCTTTGGCACCTAAGAGGACGCCTTGCGGCACTCGACTCCAAGGGAAATCTCAGCCTGAATTTTTCTTCCAGTTATCCAAGGCTTTTCTTGGAGAACGATCTAGTTCTTGACGACCATTTTTAGTCACGATGGTTCCGTCGGGAGCAATTATTACCAAATAAGGAATACTGGAAACTTCCATTTTCTTTACGAGTAAATTAGCGGCCAGTGACTGGTGTTTGATTGCCAGCCAAGGCATTTTGTACCTTTTCATATAATTCGCCTGTGCCTTCGCAGACCTATCTGCACCGACCAAAACAACCTCAAAGTCCTTGTTGTTGGCATTTCTAAAATCTACGAGCTTTGGGGTGAAGGTTTTGCATGGAGGACACCAACTCGCTGAAAAGTAAACACCGACGTACTTTCCCTGTAGAATTTCTTGGGACACCTCCTTGCCGGAAGCATCTAAAAAGGTTTTGGGCAACAATGCTCCAGCGGAAGATTTTTCCTTGGATTTTCCGGAAACGATAGCTCCGACAAGCATGAACGCCAGCGAGAATAAGAAATGTCGAGGTGAGCGGCTATCAATGAATAAGGCCATGTGAAGAATTCTCGTTGATCAGCAAGGATGAAAAAAGGTTCCTAGGTTTGTGATGGCAAGAGATTAAATAAGGAATACCCACATCAGTCTTTCAAAAGAACACCTTGGAAATCATTAATAAAACGCATTGCCACGGGTTCTAGAGCAAACTCGCCAGCCACTCCTCTTGCATCCTGACCCACTTTAGGGAGGAGGACTCTTGCTCTGACCACATCCATTATCTTTTGCCGCAGTGCCGAGGTGACGTCGCCGGCACGATGATCGAATACAAAGCCTGTTTTCCCTTCATCCACAAAATCACGGAAACAGTCCAGTGCCGAAACTAACGGTGGACATCCGCAACTCATAGCCTCGAGTACAGCCAAACCGAATGTTTCTCCACGATGGGCCAAGGATGGGTAAACGAACAGACTCGCCTCACCAAGGTCGTTACGCAACGTGTCTTCATCGAAAGCAGGTTCCAAAAATTTTACATTTTTCGCTACAGGACTTGCGAGGTTTTTCAATTCGTCTAGAAAGCCCCTGCCCTGCCCTCCCTGTTCCTGCAGGTAAGGTCCGCGAACATGGAGAGTCCATTCTTGTAGTAACTCTTTCGGCAAAGTCGCAAAAGCTTTAACAAGTTCGCGTAGGCCTTTTTCTGGATGAATTCTTCCAAGGTACAGAAGTCTTTTTTTTCGTGGAACTGGAGTAGATGCGGCTTCAGGGTTCCATGAAAGTGGGTACGGAATAACTACCACTCGTTCCGCATTCGCGGGAACTTCCCGACGGATTGCCTCGGCAATCGCCTCGGAAGGCGCCTGCAGGCGAGCAGCACGGGTGTACAGCTTCATCTGTCCCTTCGGGTAACGACCTACATGAACATAAATAGCTCCATAAGCACTGTTTCTTAAAAGCAGGGGCGCCCAAAAGGAGTGCGTCACCAAGACATCTGCCGGAGGCAACACCTTTCGGACGCGCATCACATACCGAAAGTCCCGCAACTTCAGGAGCAGGGAGGATGCGGTAGAATCGAAGCCCGACACGCGTAGATGCCGAACCTCATCTATGGTTTCTTCTTTTGGCAAGTCATCAAAGAGTCTAGAGATGTGGACGACCTCATTTCCTTGCCTGGCGAAATCCTTGCCTAGACGATACCACGCTTTCTCAATCGCACCACCCATAATTGGAGGGACGGGCAGAAAGGGCCCTTGAAGAATCGTGATTCGCATTTAATTCAACTTTTTGCCAGTTCAGCCAAGTTGTGAGCGGCAATCTCAACCCGAAAGCGTTTTTCAAAGCAAGAACGCGCATTGGCAGCCAATTCGACAAAGGAGGAGGCAAGCCATCCGCGGAGGAGAGAACGGACTCCGGTAAGGTCATCCGTTGAAACATGTCCGGCCGAATCGTCTTCTACTTCTCGCCAGAGATTAACTTTATCGGTAATCAGCACAGGGGTGCCGACGGCAAGCGCCTCGGCCACAACTAACCCGAAATTCTCCTGATGTGAGGGCAGTACGAGAGCATCCGCCGCCCGTAAGGCACCCCACTTTCCATCTCCCCGAAGCATTCCCGCCCAAGTCACACGATCGGCAAAAGGTTTTGCCAAGCGCTTAAGTTCACCTTCATAGACAACATCCTCGATGGGGCCAGCAAGGACGAGCCTCTCGTCGCCCATCGCCAGTTCCCCGAAGGCTTTTAGCAATAAGTCGATGCCTTTCTTCCGGTGAATACGTCCAAGAAAAAGCAGCTGTCGTCGGTTACACAATTCTGGAAATTGCCGGGAAAAGGCCTCTACCTGAACTGTCTCATCACCAGGGGGTTCGGTAATGCCCAATCCAGTGACTTCCTCGTCGCATTGGTAAGGACGAAAGGTGCCTCTGGCGAGACGTCTTTCCTCCTCAGTAGTAAAGCACACCGCCTTTGCGTCTCGCAGGATGCGACCCTGACACAACCACCAAAACAAGACCTTCTTGAGGTGCTTGAGCGGATAGGTGCGCCTAAACCAAGGGTCCAGCATACCGTGAGGATACACGAAATAGGGCTTGTCTGCCTTGAGCGCCGCCTTGCGTGTGGCCGTACCGGGGTACTGCCACAATCCATGAGCAATAAGAGCATCGAACCTCTCGGCATTCTCGCTGAGCCAGCGACCAAGGCTCGGGCAAGCATGGTAACTTGAGGGCGAGGCAGGTCCGCATCCCACGACTTTTGCTCCCAACTCATTTAGGAAAGAGGCCTCGGGCGAGTCACAAGTCGCAATTTGTGCCTCGTACCCGACGTCAAACGCCGCCCTTGCTAGTCCCAACACGGCCTCAGCCACACCACCGGCAGCAGGATTAGAGGAATGGACGACGTGGAGCAACCTCACACGCAAGTCTTTGTCAGTGCATTAACGTTCGACAAATGCCGCTTTTTCAAAGTCGTAGAAATAGCGACCGGATTCGGGGTGATCGATTACATAATATGTCCACTGTTCCGAGGTCGCATCATATAAAGGCAACAAGGACCAAGTCTCATTCGTGGTGGGATTGTATGTGGGCAAGATAGTCCAAAGTGAATCCTTGGTCCACATCCAGCCAACATTGGGAATGTACAGCCAGACGTCTGCAGTATCGGGGGCCTGCACATAGATCCAACCTAGGCCTTGGTGAAAAATCCAAGGGAATCCTCTGTCATTGTAATATCCGAGCCAAGGCAGATATTTCCATTCCGTGACGGTTGGATGAGCCTCAGCCTCCTTTGAGATCGACATACCCGAAAAGCGAGATCGGTATCGATAATCCTTCATCATTAACCGTATCTGGTTTGCAACGGGCATTCTCGAATATTTCTTGATTTCAGCTACATCGAGATATTTTAAGTTGTCCTGCCAAAGCGCAAGCATGAGGGCAGCCGACTTGTAGCTGTTTTTGGTTGAGGGTGCATTCCAGAGCAAGTCTAAGTTGTCGATTTGTTCCTCAAGCACCATGTAGGTCGTGAAGAGTACGGCGGAAATCCCGCTCTTGTAGTTCGGACCGCTGTTGATGTTATTGTTGTTGTTGTTGTTGCCGAAAAGACCTCCAAGCAGCTGATTCATAAAGTTGTTGGTGATGTAGTTGTTGCCGGGACGACCACCACCAAACCCGCCACCGAACATACCGCCCATACCGCCCATGCCGCCACCGAACATGCTCATCATCGCCATGTCCTGCATCATTCTTTGCTGTTCCTCTCGCTTAGATTCCTGAGAGTCGGGATCAAAGACCTTGAGGCGATATGATCCTTGAATTTGTTGCTGCAAGTTGGGGTCCACTCCATGCTTGTTGTTGTAGAGCAACTTTACAAAGTTTCGGCGGTTTTCTTCGTAGTTCTCTGTGCTGTCAGTTCCATTGAGAGGAGGGATTGGATCGTGTCTACGGTAAAAGTCGGGCGAGGATAAAGTCCTGTCGAGATAGCTGCATAGGCGAAAGGCATTGTCGGGAAAGAGAGTCGCGTTGTTATCGTTGGTTCCAAAGATTGCTTCTTGGTTGCGTGAGTACCCATCGCCATCGTTGTCACCACTGCCATCCCTCCCGTAGTTAGGAATCGCAGAATAAGTTTGCAGGGCATCCGCCATTTCCGGCTGGGAAGGCCATTCGCCAATGGTAATATGATATCCGGAAACGGCATCCGCTAGGTTTTGGAAAGCTTGCTTCTCCGCCAAACCAGCGGCCCAAGCCAATAGACCAGTCTCGTCGAAAACATATTCTCCGGGAACCCCGCGCCCAGTACGCGCAAGGGCTAATTCTACCTCCTGTTCAGAAGGTTCGTAAAAAAGCAAGTCCTTGTAAAACTGACTGATTGCCGATTTCACATTGCCCAGTGGATTGCGCTCGGTCACGGCAATGGTCACAGGTTCGGAGACGAGGGAGGGAGTGAAAGTCAAACCGTTTGAAGTTTCGTCTTGCATGACAATCGCCCCGAAGAGATCCACCTTCCCATCCTTGCCGGCAACTTCGTTTTTTGTGCTCCACTCGAAGGAGAACCGCCCGGAGCCAAATGCCGTTTCATTGGCAGTGCCAATTTCTTCCCCATTTGCATAGAGCGCCATTTGTCGGGCTTGCAGGCCTGCATTGGGATCATTCCCAGCTGTCGCATTGGGCCCGACTAGTCGCTGGAGGTTGAATCCCCTGACCTCAACAGTGACGTCAATCACCTGCCCAGCTGCAAATTCCGAACCTGCGGTGGGGCTGGTCATAACGGCCACAGGCAGCTCGACGGCGCCGGCGACAGTCCCGGTTTCCATCAAGGTAATACGGTTATCGCTGTTATCCACGGCCACCATCGTCAGTTCCCATCCCCGGTCGGTCTCGGCAAGGGAAGTGCTGGAATCAGGGGAAAAGATAGAATAATAAGGGGCATCGTCGTCTACATAGTAGAATTTGCCGTTGAGGTAGAATTCGACGCGGTTAATGCCATCGTCAAGGTCCGCTACCTTAGGGGCAGCGATGAGCTTGGAACCACGCGAAGTGGACCCGCGGCGGGTAAGTTGGGGATAAAGGGCGCGCGTACCATCGGGCAAGGAGCCGTTTTGGTCATTAACGGTGATCTGTTTTTCAACCAATTTCTCGATGCTGTTTTGGTCCGTGGAAACGGCCCGAATGACATATTCCCCCTTGTCGGCAGGGATAAATCTCGTGGTAAACGGCCATGTGGTGTCGGACGCCACCCGAACGCCATCGACATAAAAGTTCACGCGAGCCAAGTTGGTCGTGTTGCCGGTTTGATCGGCCGCGAGAAAAATCGATGAGCCCGCTCGATAAACTTCCACCACATGGACTTCTGATAGGTTGGTGAGGAAGTCGAAGTCATTTTGGTATTTATCCAGCGTCAAATCCTCGAGAAGTTCCAGTTCGTCGTTGCTCACGACTTTGGTCACCTCGTATTCATGTTCCGTTGTGATGCGTTCTCCAGTCGTAGGATTGATTTGAGCGAACTTAATTTTTTGGCCGGGAACCAATTGCGTCAAGAAAGCGGTGCTTATTCCTTTTATGCTCGTCTCGCCCGAAGACAGGGAAGAAGAGGGCGAATCCCAAACGGCAGAACGACGGGCGTTATTCGTCTTACTAATGACAACAACCTTCTGGGCCTGACCCGGAAGGGTGCGGTCAAGGGATGTGAAGGCCAGTATCTCGCTTGTTTCCGCAAACACGAGAATCGTCTGTTCATCGGAAAAGGCAATGTTGCCATCATCGTCTCTGGCATAGGCCACTATGTCGTAGGATCCCGGTTGGGTTGGAGTCCATGTGGTAAAATAGGGCGGGAGCGTATCGGGGGCCCCAACGGCTACGCCATTGACGAGAAATCCTACTCGTTGAATCCCCAGGCTAGTTGACGTATTGCCAATCTTACTATCTTCATCCTCGACCTTCGCATTCAAAAAGAGAGAGTCGTTGATCAGGAAATGCAGTTCCCCATTTCGGAGAGGGAGAGGCTCCAGGATGACCTTGGGCAAGTTGTCTTTCCCGACCGTCGAAGTCACGGTTACCGGTACACTCATCACCCTGTTGCCTCCGGCGTCGTCGGGATTGGCGTGATCTCGTGCGACGGCATGTATTACATAGGTTCCGGTAAATCCGGGAACCCAATCGGCATAATAGGAATATGTATTTTGGAAGACCGGCTGATCGCGCGTTGATTCGGGAAGCAGTTGCACTCGCAAATTGCCGCTTCCCGAAGTTGTCAAACTACCATTGGTGGTATCTTGAAAGTTAAGCAGGATGGTGTGCTCATCGAAGCTAGTAGCCGAGACATTAAGTGAAGCTGTTTGGCTGAGGGCCTTGATTTTGGCCAGTAAGTTATCCCGGGATTCTTTGCGCAACGCACCCCTGGTCAGGCCATCTTGCCCAAAAGTAAAGCTGGCAGTACTAGTTCCGTCGTTAAGCGTTACTAGGTCTCCAGTAAGCGGATTCGAAAGAAACTGAATCCATGCATTGGCTCCGTTGACATAGAACTGCACGCCCTCCAAGCTGCCGTCAGGAGAGGAGGCATTGGCATAAAGGCGGACCGTGGAGGTGGAGGTGAAAAAGTCACCTGTGGCAGGATGGGTGATTTGAATCGTTGGCACTTGAGAGCCATTCGAGTCAATAATGTTAAAGACTCTGAGAGGGACGACAGGAAGGGGAGGGGGGGGGATGAAAATGGCGCGAGGGGGTGGGGGGGCGGGGGGGGGGGGGGG
>CAZWTI010000091.1:0-4635 GCA_964637065.1 uncultured Puniceicoccaceae bacterium | reverse complement strand
CAGTTTGAGGCGAGCCACTTTTCCTATGTCGTGCAAGAGACCGCACGTATAGGCCTGATCACATTCACATTTGCCTGAAATTTCGGCGATTGTCCTCGATGCAACGGCTACTCCCAGACTGTGCTTCCAAAGATCGGCGGGATGCAGACTTTTGTCGCCACGTATGTTTGAGAACATCTCGAAAATCGTAGAGGTAAGGACGATCCAGTTGATTTTCTCATATCCCAGAGTACCGATTGCTTCACCGACATCCGTTACACGTCCCCTTTCTCCACGATAGTATACGCTGTTGGCGACTCGGAGTATTTTCATCGATATACTTTGATCCGAAGTCATTACTTCCTTTACGGCGAATGTTGGGGATTGAGTGTCCTTCAGCATGCTCGTCAACTGATCCAGAATCTCCGGAAGTGTAGGCAAGCTACGCCTGACCTCACTCACAAGAAAGGCATAATTAATTGTTTTTCCCACCACGGAATCCACTTGTATTTTATTTATTTCATGCCGAGCATTTAAACACAAGGAAAATTCACTCTTTAATGATCAATGAGTTTGCTCTACAATGAGATCGCTCTTTCCGCGAATGGTTCTTTGGCTATGAATTGTGATCAGATTCGGCCATAACACCGTCAATTCTAGGGATGTCTTTAACGGTCAGGAATCAGTTATCGGCTCGATGATGTTCACAAAATCTTCCGTCGTGTCCAATTCCCTTTGAACGGTTTCCATTAGCTGAGGGACTTGGTCTCGGACGAGACCAAGTCTAGAAAGCAAAGCATCGGACGGCGCGGGAGCTTGATCATGGCCACTGAAGCCAAATTTTGTGACATGAACGATCCAGTTGGCCAAGACGACGATGTCGATCACTTCATTCATTTCCTCGGAGTTAACGCCCGTGCGATTTTCGGGATTGGGCTCGTGATGCCAACGAACCACGGCTTCTACATATCGGGAGAGTCCCCAATTCCTGCAAATGAGGTAGCCTAGATAATCGTGTCTTGGGCTCTGGTTGGCCAATTCGATTCGAAAGAAGTCCATGCCTTTGTCCAAGGCATATTGGCAGTCTTGCATGAATTCTTCAGCGTCAAGCTTGTAGCGGGCGACCTTTCCAATGTCGTGCACCAATCCACAGGTGTATGCCCTGTCGTGGCCTGGTCGTCCCAGAAACTTGGTCAAAGCGCTTGAAGCGACAGCTACGCCAAGGCTGTGCTTCCACAAGTCCTCTAGACTGAACTTTTTTTCCGCAGAGGGTCCGGAGAAAATCTCAAACACGGAGGAAGTAAGGATGACGTTGCGGATTTTCTCAAAGCCGAGTGTTCCGATTGCCTCGCCGGCATCGGCCACTCGCTCCCTTGACCCTCGGTAAAAAGCCGTGTTTGCCACCCTGAGGATCTTCATCGTCATGCTTTGGTCGGAAGTCATGATCTCCTCAACCGCAAAGGTGGAGGTGTCGGGGTTGTTGAGAATGTTCGTCAACTCATTGACGATGGTGGGGAGCGTCGGCAGGTTTCGCTGGATTTGTTGGATCAGCAAATCATAGTCTATAACGTTGTGTGTTGCCTGGTGGGTCATGGAAACCTGATTTTCTAATTTTAATTGTTCTGATGGTTCGGATACGCAAGTGTAAAATGGATTGCCTGAGGACGATGGTTTAACGGTCTTGATCTTCTTTCTCAATTTGTCTTTTGGAATGCTTCCAGCAGACAAAAAATCCGAATAGGCTCAATCCCATGGAGGCATAGGCGAATAAGTCACCGTGCCTTGTGAAAAAAGTGGATTTCCCCAACAAAGTCTTGTCGCGGGATATTGAGAAGGTCGCTGCCCCCTCGAAATAAACGCTGCCATTCTCATTGAGCATTACGAAGCGTTTGTTGCCGCGCTCGTCAATCCAACCGCTCCATCCCGCGTTGCCGCACCGGATGACCGGTCGACGATTCTCAATTGCCCGAAGAACCGAATGAGCCGCATGTTGCTCTGCGCAACCCTCTTCGCCGAACCATGCATTGTTGGTGGAAACGAAGAGAGCGTCAGCTGCCTCTAGAGCATGTTGTCGAGCTAATGTGGGAAAAATGTCTTCGTAGCAAATTAGAGGGCCTATCTTGATCTCGCGAGTTTCGGAGTCGAGGTCGAGTGCAAGTGTACGTGCGTCTCCACCAGTTGTGAATCTACCTGTGGGGCCGACTAGTTTATCAAGATCGGGAATCCAACCGAATCCTGCAGGAACGTATTCGCCAAAGGGAACCAAGATTCGCTTTGCGTAAAACTTCATATCCAAACCATCCCTTGGTTTAATGAGGCATACTGCATTATAGGAATGTTCTTGATCCGTTGATTTGGCCACAGCGCCAATAAGCATATGAGTGTTGGTTTTTCTGGAAAGTGCCTCGACCCATTCGCCATCTTCCGTTATTGCATAAGGTGTAGACGCCTCAGGCCAAAGGATAATGTCAGGTTTTGCGGCAGCCGTCATCAATGAGAGTCGTCCGAGTGTCTCCTTGTGTCTCGTCGCTTTTCCAGTTTGCCATTTTTCGACCAGATAAGGTTGCACGAAGCCGACTCGCATAAGGACCTCTTGGTCTTTTGGGTTTGGTCTCGTCAGAAAGAATGGAGCCAACATTCCAAGCAAGAAGAGCAAGCCGACGTAGAAATCGGGACATATTCTCCAGTTGAAACCGTTCCCCTTCGGCTGAAGTCTACGCACTAGAAGATGATGAACGTAAGAGGCCACGCAGAGGTTGAAGAACACGAGGAAGAATGAAACAATCCATCCCCCACCCCATTCAGCCGCCAGTAGGATGGCGGGTCTTTCCCACTGGCTTACGGACAGTGGGCACCACGGAAACCCCAAGGTGAACTGACAACGGATCCACTCTATGGTCGTCCATGCCGCAGAAAGAGCAAGCATGACGCAAAGACGCATTCGAAAGCTTGATTCGAGTACTCGGGGAATCATCCAGCGAGCCAGCAGAAACCACACGGATAGATAGCCTGAGAGAAGTAGGGAACCAAGGATTAGCCCGGGGAAAGTGACGTGTCGCAACCACCAGAGGAGCGTTATGTAATAGAGCCATCCGAAGAAAAGAAAGGTGGAGAAAACGCTGCGGTAACTTGGGCGGCAGGAAAGCCACCAAATTGCGGGAACGAGAAAGATATAGGCCATTTCGGGGGCCTTGTGAGGTGGGAATGCAAATAGCAATAGGGCAAACGTAAGAAAACCTGCCGTAATTGGCGCCCATAGAATTCGAAGCGAAAGTTCACCCGGCAAGACGGGGATTTGTGCCTTTTGCATCATGGACTTCCTAGATACGCTGGGTCCGCCTTAAGCGCCGCAGGCAAGAGGTTCGAAATCGACTTTACCCATCTTCTCGGCGTTTGGTCGAGCCAGCAACCCGTCAAAGGGTTCATCCGGAAAGGGTAGATTACACCTTCCCCCCCGGAGCATGAACCTGTTGCATGCTGCGAAAAGTTCGTTCCGTGTCTGTGCCCTGCGCATCTCGTACAGAAAGCCACCCTTTCGGTCTACTCCGACCCCTACGAAATTTAGGAATTTCTTCATGCGCGCCACTTGTTTTCTCTCGGAAATGGATGGATTGCTCATGGCTTGGTATAAATCCTCAACGTAATGGTAAACATCGCCGAGCGAAGGCTTGAACGCGGGTTCACCGGCTTGATGCTGTCGAAGTTGGCGGAAGATCCAAGGGTTGCGAATTGCTGCGCGACCGATCATTACGCCTCGGACTCCCGTTTCCTGTACCAATTGAACGGCCCTATTGACTGAAGAAACATCGCCATTGACGAGTACGGGGCAGGGCAATCTCCTCGCAGCTCGTCGCGCATACTCGTGGTTCGGTTTGCTCCGGTATCCCCCTCGCACCGTGCGGACGTGTAAACTTAATAGATTAACCCCATGCTTCTCAATCAAATCCAGAATCGCCTCAAAGTGTCGGTCGTCCTCAAAGCCAATTCGCATTTTGACGGTCAGGAGGTTGGGCACTTCATCCCGCAAAGCCCCTAGTATACAGTCGATGGTCTTTGGGTTACGAAGCAAACCTCCTCCCACGTTTTTCTTGTACACTTTCGGTGCGGGACAACCCATGTTCAGGTCCAGTCCTTCGATCGGGTAATCCCGAAGTTCTCTAGCCGTGCGACGCAAGTCGTTCAGGTTTTCGCCGATAACTTGGGCAAACACGGGTCTTTCGGCGGGGTTCTCAGTGATTGAGCGCAGGATTTCAGGATCAAGGCGCGAGTGGGCATGCACGCGAAAGTATTCCGTAAAGTAGTAATCCGGGGGGCCTCGTTCTGCGACCACTTGCATGTAAGTGACATTGGTAATGTCCTGCATCGGCGCCAGAGCTGACGGCCATTGTTCCGGAACCATAGTGTCCGGCAAGGATGAGAAAAGACTAGCTGTGCCTTGAATCGCCGTTGAAGTGCGCATTTGGCGAACAAGCTTGAACTCATTCCTGTTTTTTCAGGATGCGATCGAGGATTTCTGTCATGTCTTCCACATTGTCCAGTACTCGGCGGGCAACGTGGATCGGCTTCTGCATCTGGAGAGCTAAAACGATTGAGTCGCTGGGACGAGCATCAAGCTCCACGATTTTCTTTCCGAGTTCGTTCTCCATCTTGAGAACT
>CAZWTI010000090.1:0-10211 GCA_964637065.1 uncultured Puniceicoccaceae bacterium | reverse complement strand
TCCTCTTCGTCCATGGCGACATTCCCCAAGACGATTCGCCCGTCCGCAGATTTGGACTGTACCACCGTCCGCTTGAGGATCGAGCGGATGCGCAGGATCAGTTCCTTGGCATCGAATGGCTTTCCCAAGTAGTCGTCTGCCCCGCTCTCAAGTCCCTTTATACGGTCTTCCACGCCCGCCCTGGCCGTGAGCATGACGACGGGGACCTCGTCCAGCAGGTTGTCGGAACGAAACATGCGGAGCAACTGGTAGCCGTCCAAGTCGGGCAGCATGACGTCGAGTACAATGAGGTCGGGGCCAAAGTCACGCGCCGAACTGAGAGCGACGAAAGGATCGTTCACGGACTCCGCCTTGAAGCCTTCCCGCTTGAGTTGGTATCGGAGCAGGTCAGTCAGGTCCTGCTCATCATCAACGATGAAAATACGATTCTTCGAACTCACGGGTACGTGTCGTCCGATTCCTCATGGCAAACCACGGACTTGGCAAGGTAGGATTCGGAGAGATTTCCTAAATTCATCGTCCAGAGCAGTTTAAACTTGCGACAGAAGGTGAAATCCTACTAATGAATATCCTGCCAATGGCCCCGTTCCCCTCATAAGGGAGGACGGAAAATGGCCAAAAACAAGAAATGGGGAGTGGTTCCGTATCGGAAAAAGGCGGACGGAACAGTGGAGGTGCTTGTCGTCACCACAGACAACGACAACTGGGTTTTGCCAAAAGGCAACCTGATCAAACGAATTGGACGAAAGAAAACCGCCCTGCGGGAAGCTCTTGAGGAAGCGGGCGCCATTGGCGAGATCGTGGAACCGGGCGCAACCACCTACAAGGGAAAGGACGAAGTTCTACATCTTTACCCAATGCAGGTGAACAAGCTTCTTGCCGTGTGGCCTGAACAATCACGGCGCAAACGCAAATGGATTAAGGCGAAGAAAGCCCATCGCATGATCAAGCGGAAATCCATGCAAAAGGCTGTGGCAGATCTTCCGAAGTGAAGTCAATCATTCGAATTGCTTGACCCGAACCCGAGCCTAGGAAAGTTTCCCCGGAATGAGAACCGGGACGGTGAAAGCACTTCGATTGTTGGCAATTGCCACTTTGCTTGCATTGCTCGCACGGAAAGCAAGCGCCCAAAAGGCACTTCGGTCCAAGTATCAGGACTGGCATGAGGGCGGAGGCCGAATCCGCGTACAATCATGGTACGCCGAGGCAGAAACCATCCTCACCGAAAAGTGGGGTATCGACGTCGTCGGCTTGATCGACCGCATTACCGGTGCGACTCCCGTAGGTCTTGCGCCCACCGAACCCAACTGGCTTTCAACCCCGATTGATGAGGTGAGACGCGCCGGCATCGTCACCCTTTCTCGGGAAGGGGACGAGTATGACCTGTCCTTCGAGTTCGGCCTCAGTCACGAACCCGACTATCTCTCCCGCAACTATGCAGTCCAGATCTCCCGTGGTTTTGCAAGCGAGACACTCTCACTCAACGCGGGGCTTTCCTACTTGGACGACATAGTCGACACCAATGTGCCCGGTGGACCCGATTTTGGGGATCAAGACAAGAGCACTCCGGAATTCATGTTCGGCATTCATCGGATTCTTAGCCCTAAGTCGACCGTATTGATTAACCTCACTTACGGTCGTCCAAACGGATATCTCAGCGATCCGCACAAGGGAATCGGCTACTCGCAGGTTTTTTTCGGAACCAAGCAAACGTTCATCACCAACGAAAACCGACCAGAAGAGAGAGAAACTTACGCGGCTTATGTAGAGACCACACGCTTTTTTGAAAGCTTGAATGCAAGCTTGGAAACCTCCTATCGCTTCTTCGCCGACGACGCCGACCTCACGGGACATACCTTAGAGGTTAAATGGTTGCAGAGAATGGGAGAGAAATTTGTTCTCAGGCCAATTATTCGCCACTACCTTCAAAACCAGACTGACTTCTACCTATCAAGCCTAGATGGGACAGGCATCATCCCAGGCGCCAAACCGACTCGAACCGCCCCTTATTATTCGGCCGACTACAGGCTCTCCGATCTGCGTACCCTGACCTACGGGCTAAAGCTCACTTATTTCCCGCAAGATGACTTCAGCCTCGATCTCGCCTTCGACCGTTACGACATGAAAGGACGGGACGGCATCACTTCGCAGCTCATGTATCCCGACGCCAACGTACTCACCCTTGGCCTCCAGTGGGAATTCTGACCATGCGGGAACCGCCCACTCTGCCGGCAGAGGCCTTTGGCGAAGGTCTCTTCCGGCTTGGATTCAATGCAATGGGTACGCGGTGTGAGATTAAGTACGCGGCCCATTCAATGGGCGAAGCCGATGCCTTCCGAAAAAAAGCACTTGAGTGGGTTCGCCGATTCGAGAGTCGCTACTCCCGCTTCCAAGAGGGCAGCCTGATCAGTCGCATCAATGCCGCCTCGGGGAAGAGTCCCATTGAAATAGATGAGGAAGATACACGCCTTTTCGACCTCTGCGGCACACTTCATTTCCTTACCGAGGGACTCTTCGACCCCACTACCCTTCCCCTATCACGGCTATGGGATTTCAAAGCCGAAAACCCCAGCGTCCCCGACGATGTTGAAGTTCGGGCTGCCTTGTCAAAGGTAGGTTGGCCTAAAGTCCGTCGGCGAAGAAACTCCATATACTTGCCGGAAAAGGGAATGGGGCTTGATTTCGGAGGATTCGGCAAGGAATACGCCGTCGATCGCGTAATCGAGATTGCCCGGGAACACAGTCTTGAACATGCCTTGGTTGATTTCGGCGGCGACGTATGCTCCATGGGCAAACCAACCGACTCACCAGTATGGCGCATAGGAGTCGAGGATGCCAGAAATACCGGCACCTCCGGCTTGATGCTTGGACTGTCAAATCAAGCTGTGGCGACTTCGGGCAACTACCAGCGATTCTTTGAGCAGAAGGGTCGACGCTACAGTCATCTCCTCGACCATCGATCCGGTTATCCTACGAGCAACTCCTGCCTTTCCGTCACTGTGGTGGGAAGAACTTGTCTGGAAGCAGGCGTTCTGGCCACCTGCGCACTTCTCGAGGGAGAGGATGAAGGACTGTCGCGAATCGATCGTTTTTTCGGAACCGAGGGTTGCATTCAGACCGAATCAGGCCTTCGATGGACGAAAGGATTCGAGCAAAACGTCATTGAAAAAAATGAAGTCTTTTAAGGCATTAACATCTTTGATGGTTCTTTGCTCACTATTGTTCGGCGGGGGATGTGCACCAAAGGTCACCGTCACACCTTTCCAACGCGGGTACCTCGCTGACTACCTTATGCGATCCGACCGGGACAAACTGGCCGTGAAGATGTACGATCATGCATTCTATAGTCGCGAAGCTTCACGAGGAGGCCGTGGAGTCGGAGGAGGGGGATGCGGGTGCAATTGAGAAACTCGCGCCATCGGTTTACTTGGCTGGCGCTGGTCTTGTTGCTCCAGCGCTCGCCTATCATACCTTGGGTCAAACAGGCCGTTGGCTTGCTCGGACCCGCCGTACAGCAGGTTTGGACATGGCGCATCGCCCTGCCAATGGCAACGGGTGCAGGGACATGGCACGCCCTCACGGGAGCGACCACATTCGTGACTTCGAACGAATCCGACCATGCCTCAGGGAATGAAGGCGAATCCTTTAGTTTTGGTTTCTTCACGAGCGGTCACAAGGCCTTCAGTTACGACGTGAAGGGGTTGCCTTCGGGGCTTAGTTACAACGAAAACATAAACGAGCCTCTCATTTCGGGAACACTCCCGGAAGCAGGATTCTACGAAATCATCATAACGGGTTACCGTTTCTCGGAACTGACTGGAAACCAAACCCCGCCATACTCGCTTTTTCTGGAGGTAGAAGCCACAGGGCAATCTTCGCCGTGGAACGACACGAACACAGAAACCTTGGGCGAAAATTGGAAGCGATCTTCATGGTTTGGTGATTTTTATGACCACGGGAATGGCTGGGTTTATCATCTGGACCACGGCTGGCTTTACATAGCAGGCACAGACGAAACCGCCCTGTGGATTTTTGACCAAAACCTAGGCTGGCTCTTTACCGGCAAAACCTATCATCCTTTTTTCTTCAGGCATTCCACCTCGGGCTGGCTTTACTACCGAACGGAAAATGGCCAACGTGATTTCTGGGACTACGACAAGGAGGACTGGGCCACCTTCAGCAAGAACTAGGGACGTCCATCCGAATCAGGAGAATCAGTCCGTTTTTTCTTTTCTCTTCCGGCTTTCGCATTCGGCCTTATACCTCCTCTCATGCTGACTGAACTCGACCGCGCCATCTACGAATGGCAGTTCGACATCCCCGGCTTCGGCGAAAAGGGTCAGGAAAAGTTGGGAACAACAACCGCCCTCGTCTCGCGGATCGGAGGCCTCGGTGGCGCCGTTGCCTTTCAACTCGCCGCAGCCGGCGTCGGCAGGATAATCTTGGCACATCGGGGCAACCTTAGAAAGGATGATCTCAACCGCCAGATTCTCATGCGATGGGATGGACTGGAAAAGCCTCGAGTCGAGAGCGCCGCCAAGACTCTGGCCGCATTCAATCCAAATGTCGAAGTGGAAGTTCACAACACGAATTTCGACGAAAAAAACGCAGCCGCTCTTATAGGCCAAGCTGACATTGTCTTTGCCTGCGCCCCACTCTTTGAGGAACGATTTCTGATGAACCATGAGTGCGTCCGGCAAGGCAAACCAATGATTGATTCCGCCATGTACAGTCTGGAAGGGCACGTGATTCCCATAGTTCCACATGAAACTCCCTGCCTTGCCTGCATCTTTCCTGAAAAACCACCTCATTGGAAACGTCGATTCCCCGTGATTGGCGCCGTTTCATCCCTTATAGCCAACGTGGGCGTCATGGAAGGCCTCAAGCTTCTGGCAGGTTTTGGTGAAACCAATCTCGGCAAAATGATTATGGTGGATACCGCACGCATGAAGATTCGAAAAATCGATGTGAAACGGCGGCGGGGGTGTCCCGTCTGTGGATAGGAAAAATCCCCTTTTCTCGTTGCTCGAAAAGATTCCATTAAGGTAACCTTCGGGGTTCCAATGAAACCTTATAATCCTGAGCAATTCCGAAAAAGACGTTCCCCGTGGTACAGCGGAGTCACGCTTTCGCTGGTTTCGATGTTCGTGTTGGCCTCGATGTTGGTGGTGTGGAAGAAATTTCCGGCAAACGAAACCTCCCCAGACGACTTGATCGTTTATTGCGCCGCCGGCATTCGCTTGCCCGTGGAAGACGCCGCCGCCGCATTCGAGAAGGAATTCGACGTCCGCATTACACTTGATTACGATTCCAGTGGTGCCCTCGAAGGAAAGTTGCAATTAGATCGCGACAGCAACAAGTCCCGAGCAGACCTTTATATTCCCGCCGATGTTTCCTTCTCAACACGCGCCAAAGGGAAGGGACTGACGGCGGAATCGCTCCCCCTAGCTTCATTCCGTCTCGTACTGGCTTCCTCTGCGGAAGGGGTTCCTTCCTTCTCCACACTCGATGAATTCCTCGCCCTTGATGTTCCCTTTTCCATCTGCAACGTAGCTGCCGGCGTAGGCAAGAAGACAAAGGCAGCGCTTGCGAAACTCGGGAAATGGACAGCTTTTGACGCTGCCAAAAAAACCACCTTCCCCCGTGTCACCGACGCCGCTCTCGCCATCAAAGCCTCGGAAGTGGTGCAAGCAGGTTTCCTATGGGACACGACCGCCAAGCAGTTCGGCCTAAAGATTCACGACTTGCCGGAACTTGCAATGGCTCAATCCAGCATAACCGTCAACCTAACCAGCACGACCACCAAACCCACCCAAGCCCTCATGTTCGCCCGCTATCTGACTGCAGGGTCAAAGGGACAGGTCTTCTTTGCCAAGCATCACTTCACAGGCGTGAGAGGCGACGTTTGGGAAAAAAAGCCCGAAATCATCGTTTATTGTGGTGGCGTGAACCGCAAAGCCGTTATCCAAACCCTTCGGGATTTTGAAAAACGAGAAGGATGCAAGATCATCGAGCAATTCGCTGGTTGCGGCGCACTAGTGGCCAATATCGAGACCATCGGAGAAAGCCAGGCCAACGCCGCCATGCCGGATGCATTCCTCACATGTGACGTTTCCTACATGACCAAGGTGGAAAAACTGTTTGGCGAAGCCCGTGACGTATCAGGAACTGACGTCGTAATGCTTGTGCGCAAGGGCAATCCGAAAAATCTGCGAAGCTTGGCGGACTTGGGCAAGAAGGGCATTTCGCTAGGCACCACGGATCCCACCGTGTCTGCCTTGGGCGACCTCAGCTGGCAACTCCTCAAGAATGCAGGAGTGGCGGAAACAATAAAAGCCAATGACACTTGGCAGGTAACTACTCCCACCGCCCACGAACTGATCCTCCAGATGGAAAGCCATCCAAAACTGGATGTGGCCCTCGCGTACCTCGCAAACTGTCAAAACCTCTCAAAGGAACGGCTGGAGACGATTCTTATTGAGGATCCGATTGCAAAAGCGACGCAAAACATCGCAGTGGCCAAGAATAGTCGCCATCCGCAACTCACTGCACGTTTGGTGGAGGCCATCACTTCCGCTACATCCCGTGAACGTTTCCTTGACGCAGGCTTCAATTGGAAGGCTCGCAATTTAGCGGAAAACTAAGACGAGAGGGAGTGATGATCGAAACTCGAGACGGCGATGGTCGGCTCGGAACGGACACCTTCCGACCGGGTTCCGACACACCTTTTCTAATTGGCCTAGGAATCTTAGGCGGATCCTATGTCGTAATCATCGTTGCGATGATCGCAGCCGATTTCGCCTATATCGACTCAGGTTCCATGCTTGCTGCCCTGAGTAGCCCTGAAATTCAATATTCAATAGGACTCAGCTTACTCTCCTGCACCCTCTCGACCCTCTTCTCTCTGTGGGTGGCAATACCGCTGGGCTACCTAACCTCAAGATTCGATTTTACAGGCAAACGCTTTCTGGACGCCGTCTTGGACGTTCCAATCGTTCTCCCCCCGCTAGTAATAGGTATTTCCTTACTGGCGCTTTTCAACTTCGCCCCCTTCGCATGGACTAGCGAGTGGGTTGTCTTCGAAATTCCGGGCGTCATCCTCGCCCAATTCATGGTGGCCTGCGCCTTTGCCACGCGAGCCATGCGGATTTCCTTCGACCAAATACCTAAACGCTACGAGAAAGTGGCCCTGACCTTGGGATGCAACCGAGGCAAAGCCTTTTGGTTGGTAGTCATGCCGCAAGCCCGCCGCGGCATCCTGGCGGCAGGCACCTTGGCGTGGGCACGTTCGCTGGGTGAATTCGGCCCCATCCTCGTGTTCGCAGGGTCCACCCGCATGCGAACCGAAGTGCTTCCGACCTCCGTTTATCTAGAGATGCAGGCTGGGAACCTGAAGGGCATGATCGCCATATCCTTGATCATGATCGCCGCCGCCGCCGCCGTCCTCGTCACCTCCCGCCTCCTCGGAATGAAACGTATGGAACCATGATAAGGATTGAGAACCTCGCACTGCGCCAGGGAGACTTTTCCCTCACGGGCATCGATCTTAAAGTGCCGAGCGGTGCCTACGGAGCACTCGTCGGAAAAAGTGGATGCGGCAAGACTACGATTCTCGAAGCCGTTTGTGGGTTGAAGCCTACGACGAGCGGCCAGATTCACTTGGGTAATCGTGAGGTAACCTCACTCAAGCCAGGTGCACGAGGCGTGGGCTACGTGCCACAGGATGGAGCTCTATTCCCAAATCTGAGCGTGGCCGAACAACTTGCCTTCGCCCTCCAACTCCGCAAGATCGATCCCACCCAAATCGCTGAACGAGTGGAGGAATTGGCTGAACGCCTCGGGGTCAAACATCTTCTCGAACGGATGCCGGACGGTCTCAGCGGCGGTGAACGCCAGCGAGTTGCCCTAGGTCGCGCGTTGTCCATAAGGCCACGCTTTCTTTGTCTTGATGAACCCTTGAGCGCCCTAGACGAGGAAACACACGAGGAAATTTGTGAGTTGCTTTTAAACGCAGTAAAGGGGGAAGACGTTACCGTCCTACACGTAACCCATAACAAAAGCGAAGTGCAACGCCTGGCAGATATCGTCTTTCGAATTGAGAACGGGAAGTTGATTCATGGTTCGCAGAATTGACATATGGCGAGTCCAAAAGAGACAAGTTCTTTGCCATTCACGCACAAACCGTTTGCGATTGCTGTCCGGAATCGCATACATTCCAGTTCACTTGAAATGATCCGTATTTCCAGAAATCTTTTGTTCTGTGGCCTCGTTGCCGCTTGCTCGTTGCTTGAGGCAAACGAGCCGAAGGCATGGGAAAAGCCCTATCCGGAAAACAAAGCCGACCTTCTGGCAATACAAGAACAACTCCGAAAAATTCTGCCCAACGCAAGCAAGGCAGTAGTCGCCATAGAAAGTGGCGACGGTGCCGGCAGTGGCGTGATTGTATCGGAAGACGGCATCATACTTACGGCTGCTCACGTCATCGGGAGAAGCGGAAAACGCATCAAGGCACGCCTTCCTGACGGGAAATTGCTGAACGCGATCACTTTGGGCGGTTCCGAATTGTCTGATGCGGGCATAGCCAAGATTACCGATGAGGGGGATTGGCCCACTGTTCAAATGGCCGAGCGAGGTTCTTCCAAATTGGGAGACTGGTGTTTCGCTCTTGGACATCCGGGAGGTTTCAACAAGGAACGTGGCATCGTGACTCGCCTTGGCCGCGTAATAGCCAAGGAGGAAGAAACCATGCGGACGGACAGTCGACTACTTGGCGGTGACTCGGGTGGCCCTCTTTTCGACTTTAATGGTCGCGTGATCGGCATTCATAGTCGTATCGCCAAGAGGGACGACCAGAACTACCATGCCGCCATCGAGTCCTATCATGCGAACTGGATGTCTTTCACGGAAAACAAGTTTATAACAAGGGCCGGTTTGCGTGACGGAGGTTTCTTGGGTATCGGTTGTCGAGAAACCGAAGAGGGATTGGAAGTTTTTGAAGTAGTGGAGGATTCCGCAGCCGAAAAGGCAGGAATCCGCAAAGGCGACTTGATAGCAAAGATAAACGGCGAACCCATTGATACTCGCGAGGAATTGACCATCGCCATCGCAACTAACGACCCCGGCAAGCAAGTAGTCATCGAATACCACCGCGGCGAAAAGGAAATGTCTTCAAAGGTAAAACTTGGACGTCGTCCAACAGTCGAAGAAAGAGACGAGGAGGAATGAATTTTCGTGCATCCATCGCCTTGCTTGGACTTGGGCTATGCCTAGTAGGATTTAGCACGCTTAATGCGGAAAGTCTTTCAGCCTCGCAGCGCCTTAACGGAGCAACTACTCGAAAGGCTTTTCAGGAATCAAAAGAAGCCGCCGTTGCATCCACCGTTCGACTCATGCGCAACGGAAAGCTAATCACCCACGGCACCGTAGTCAGCGAAGAGGGACATCTTCTGACCAAGGCAAGCGCATGCGTTGGGGCTCGCGAAGCCGTGTTTGCCGACGGCAAAAAATATCCCGTTCGCATCCGACGACGGGACAAGGAAACTGATCTTGCCCTCATCCAAATCATCGCGAAGGACAAAAAATTTGATCCCGTTCAATGGGCCGAGCAAAAATTACCCGAGACGGGCAGTTGGATGATCTCGGCTGACCCGATGTTAAGGGGATTGAAGGTAGGCGTAAACAGCGGAACCCCGCGGACCATCAAGCGTGAAGGTGGAGTTATCGGCGTGATTCTGGGACGAGCGAGTGAAGAATTAGGAGGGGTTGCCATCAATCAAGTCGTGGCCAAGGCAGCGGGCGCCATGGCCGGATTAAAAAAAGGCGACATAATCTTGAGCGTTAACAGTCAGTCTGCAACTACAGTCCTCAAGGTGCAGGAACTCATCTCAGCTCACGACCCCGGCGACGTCGTGCGACTGGAAGTGAAGAGAAAAGAAAAAAAACTGACCTACAGCGTGACTCTCGGACACCGCTCGGTAACTTTTGAGATGTTTAACCGGAACTTGCAAATGAGTGGTCCCGTCTCAAAGAGAAAGGACAATTTTCCCATGATCATTCAGCACGACCTCCCTTTGCCGCCGCAAGCCATGGGAGGACCAGTCCTAAATGTAGAAGGGATGGCTGTTGGCATAAACGTAGCTCGTGTCGACAGGGTAACGACCTACGCTCTAACCAGTCAGATAGTCCAAGAAGCCCTAAAAAAACTGATCCGC